>DATNCZ010000355.1:0-2724 GCA_035553335.1 Gemmatimonadaceae bacterium | reverse complement strand
GTCCTTGGGTATGCTGGGGTCGATCCACAACAGGTCGTTGGTCGCCACGGTGTCCGCGTGCAACCGGAGCCTCAGATCGTTGCTGTCGAAATTGTAGCGCCCCCTTCCGTTCGAGAGCCTGGAGCTTGCGAGCGTTGCGTCGATACCGTGGAAGTACAACGAATCCGCAAGAAGAATGAAACGTCCCTTCACGCCAGTCACCCGCACCGAAGGCGGCCGCAACGGCTCCGCTGTCATGCGCAGCGACGACACGTCGATGATCTGGCGACGGTCGTTCGGGTCCTCCAGCCGCATCAACGGAAACGTTCCGTAGATGTCCCTGAACTGGGACGTCTTCTGAAATCCGCCAGCGACGCGCTGCACGTTGAGCCGCGCGAGCGGGCTGAGCGTGAACCGTATGACGCTGTCTCGTTTGGTTCCCTTGAGCGTATCGCTTGGCGCCCACGGGCTGTGCGCGGTGATTTCGCCATCCACCATCGTCACGTTGCGCAGCGTGATCCATGACAGAAACCCCGGTGGACCGGGCGGCTGAGTCGTGTCGCGCGGAAAGATCCTGTCGTAGTTCCACTTGCCACCCGGCATCCGGTCCAGGACGATGACCGGATGCACGATGCGGACATTGTCCAGGTATATGCGCTTGTTGATGAGGTCGCCGATCCCGTAAGTGGCTACTACGGTATCCGCCTTGATGAATGGCGCGTGTGCGCTGTCCGTAATGGTGAGACCGACGATCGTCGCGCCATTCAGCAAGTTGCCGTCGACGCGGTCCACGGTCACGTATCCGTGCGCGGCTTGCTTTATCAGGCCGATCACGTAGCCACCAACCTTCTTTCTGCCCCAATCCGTTTGCGTGACGATGAGCATCGTACCGGCGATCAGCACCGCGAGCACGACGAGAGCACCCACGGTGGCAGCCGCGACGGTGCGCTTCCGCATCTAGAACGCCTCTCCGATCGACAGGTGCAGCGTCAGGCGCGAGAGCAGCGAGTTGAGACCGCCGCTTCCATGCGTCGGTGAGTACACGCGCGATTGGTCGAGCGTGACGAGCCCTCTTCCGCCACTCGCCAGGTCTTCGGTGACGACGGGCAGTTTTTCGCTCGTTTCCGGATCGAGGCCGACGTCGACACGAACTGGCCCGACCGGCGACAAGTACCGGACGCCGATACCAGGGGTGATCGCGGCCTTGCTCTTCGGCAATCCCGGACTGGTATTCTGCGCCAGGTAGGCCGCGTCGACGAATGTTGCGCCGATGAGCGACGCGAACAGTGGAAAGCGGAACTCAAGGCTCCCCTCGATGAGGCGATTGCCGCCGAGCGGCCGCGGCACGAAATCGCGATCTCGAAACAGCGACGCGTTTGGATTGCATTTCGTGATCGTGGCCGGTCTGCACTGCGCGTTCGCGGAGTCATCTGCAAGCAGCTTTGCGGCCGGCACCGTAAGGACACGCGGCCCGAGCTGGCCTTCGGGGTAGCCGCGTACTGATTGCGAGCCGCCGGCGTAGAACCTCTTGCGCGGGTGCAGGATCGCCGTCGCACCCAGCGCGCCACTCGAGACTCCCACCGCGTTCGTGGTGCTCGCCAGCGCGCCGATCATGCCCACCCTCAAGTGGCCGGCCAGCACCGAGTGCCGTGTGATCGGCACAAACAGCGCGAAATCACCGGCGCCACGATTGTATCTGAAATCGGATGCCGTATACGACGACGCATGCTCCAGATCGAATTGCGTCCGATAGCCACGCCGCGGCTCGAACGGATTGTCGGTCTTGTCCAGCGAGAAGCTCAACGCGAGTGGAGATAGCCGTTGCTTCCTCTCCAGTGCAACGAGCGTTGCCGCGTCGCAGACGCCGTAGTTGACGCAGAAGTACACGTCGCCGGCCTGTACGGCCGTCTCCTCGAACCTGTAGTTGAGACTGAGCGGTCCGCGCGGCGTGAGCGTCCGCGTGAACGTCGCACTCAGGCCATAACCCTTGTCGACGTATATGCCCGGGGCGCTTCGCCGGTGAGCAAACACGCCGAATGCACCTTCGTTGTTCGGCGATCCGAACCACGGATACCTGACATCGGCGCTCGCAGTGTATGTGGCAGCAAGATACTGTGACTCCGAACCTCCGACCACGGTCTTGCCGACGTCGTAGAAGATGCCGTTTCCGTTCAATGTGTGAGCGAACAGATTCCCAACGGCCGCGTCGATGGTCAGCCGCTTGGCGCCACTCAGCCAGTTGTAATCGGCATAGTGTCCTTCGACCTGAACAAAATCGACAGTGTTGAATCCTGCGCTGTAACGTGCGTCGTGTGGTGGTGCTTCCTGCACGTCGATGAGTACGTGCTTCAGCGAATCATCCGTCGTTGGCACCTCGATCGCGGCGCGCCGGAAGAGGTTCGACTCGTACAGAGCGCGCTGGCTCGCGAGCACGTCCGACTGCTTGTACAGTCCGCCCGGCTTGAACGACAGCGACTTCTTGATGGTGCGATCGCTGACGCCCTTGTTTCCCTTGACCGTTATCGTCGCGACGCGTGCGCGCCATCGTGGATTCGCCTTGATCGTGATGTCGGCAGTCCTCGCGACGGTGTCGAGCACGACAGCGGTATCGATTACTGCATCGGAGTAACCTCGATTCCACAGGCGCGAATCCAGCGCGGCGATCGTCGAGTCCAGCTCGATCAGGCTGTACGGCCGTCCCTTACGCAGGAGCAGAACGCGGCGCAGCTGCCTTCCCGACAGCAC
>DATNCZ010000354.1:0-2239 GCA_035553335.1 Gemmatimonadaceae bacterium | reverse complement strand
TTGCCCTTTCCGGTGCCGGTGCGGCGAGTTGCGCTGAGTGATGCTGTTGCCATGCTGAACCCCTATTCAAATAGCGAGCTGACCGACTGCTCGGAGTGGATGTAACGAATTGCCTTGGAGAGAAGCTCGCCGACCGAAAGTATCTTCAGCGTCGGGAACGTTCGCTCCGGCGGAATGCACACGGTATCGGTCACCGCTACCTCCGCTATAGGCGCACTGCTGAGCCGTTCGACGGCGGGGCCGGAGAACAGCGCGTGAGTTGCGCAGACATACACGTCACGCGCGCCAAGAGCCTTGAGCGCGCGCGCCGCTTCACACATGGTACCCGCCGTGTCGATCATGTCGTCGACCAGGAGACAATCCCGGTCACCGACCTCTCCAACGACGTTGACGACTTCGGCCACGTTGGCCTTGGGTCGTCGCTTGTCGATTATCGCGAAGGTGGCGTTGAGCCGCTTCGCGAAACCACGGGCCATCTTTGCGCTCCCGACATCGGGCGCGACGACGACCGGATCCACCAACTGCTTCTTTCTGTAGTGTGCGGTAAACACCGGCGCGGCGTAGAGGTGATCGACGGGAATGTCGAAGAACCCCTGAAGCTGATGCTGGTGAAAATCCACTCCCACAACTCTGTCGGCGCCGGCCTTCTGGATCATGTTGGCCAGAAGCTTTGCGCCGATCGCCACTCGCGGCTGGTCCTTGCGGTCCTGTCGCGAATAACCGTAGTACGGCATGACGACCGTCACCCGAGCCGCGGAGGCGCGAAGGGCTGCATCGATCATGAGCAGCAGCTCCATGATGTTGTCAGCCGGCGGATTCGTGGGTTGAACGATGAAGACATCGTTGCCGCGAACGTTTTCATCGATGCGGACAAAAAGCTCGCCGTCCGCGAATCGCGTCGACGTGTTCTTGCACAGCTCGATCCCCATGTAACGCGCAATCTCTTCTGCGAGCGCCTTGTTGGCGGTTCCGGAGAGTAGCTTGGCGCCGTGACTCGGTACGGACAGGCCGTCCATTTTTGTACAGCCTTTAAGGTTAATGACGCCTGGGGCGCCGGTCAATAAGAAGTGCTATTTGGGGGTACCCCCGACTGCATTGCCCCCGGTGGATTCGAACCACCATTCTCGGATCCAAAGACCGATGTCCTGCCATTGGACGAGGGGGCAGAAAAAGAACAGCCTTGAAAGCTAGTCTAACCGGCGCACGCCTTCAACGTCGAGCGCGGTCCGGGTGAGCATGACCCGGCAGCCGGTAGCCCGCGCGAGAGCCTTCCCATCGGGCTCGGAGTCGAATATTCCGAAGAGCACTGACCCGGAACCGGTCATCTCCGCGATCGACGCCCCTGCAGCCCGGAGCGTCGTGACTACCTCGCGCAACAGTGGATGGCGCAGAGCCACCAGCGATGCCGAAAGGTCGTTGTGGGCGAGCGGGGCGACACCGGTCCAGTCCGTCAGATCGCTCATCGTGAGCTGTCCCGGCCGGCGATTCTTCAACAGCGGCAGTGCGTACGCCTCCGCAGTACTGATTCCGAACGGCGGAACCACCAGCGCGACGTGCCGCTGCGGCAGCGCGGGCAGCGCCAGCATCCGGTCTCCGCGTCCCCAGGCGAGCGCCATGGGCGCACCGGCTGTCAAGAACGGAACGTCCGCGCCGAGCCGCGATCCCAGTTGCGCGAGCTCTGCCGCGGTGCATTTGTGGTGAGACATTTCGTTCAGTGCCAGCAACGTCGCGGCGGCGTCGGCACTTCCGCCGCCAAGGCCACCGCCCGCCGGAATTCGCTTGGTGATATCAATACGAAAGCCGGTTGTCCATTCGATCCGCTCGCAATACAACTGTGCGGCGCGATACGCGAGGTTGTCGTGCGCGGGGCCGACGTCCTCACTGCAGGCGATCGTGCGCTCGCCCGGCGGCGCAAGTGCGACGACAACGTCGTCCGCAAGCTCGATGCGATGAAACAGCGTTTCGATCGTGTGGTATCCGTTGTCTTCCCGTGCCATGACGTGAAGCCAGAGATTCAGCTTGGCCTGCGCGCGCACGGAAACGCGGGTCGTCATTTGATTCTCACGCAAGACTCTGCTCGGTGTCCTGCTGCGACTGCAGGTCCTTGAGATTGAGATTGAGACGCGCCGCGTACACCGCGCCGAAGACCGTGATCGGAATGAAGGACAGGATATGGAAGCCGAGCGCCCAGCTGGTCGCGAGCGATCGATCCACAGAGTAGATCGCGAGACCGATCACC
>DATNCZ010000353.1:0-10097 GCA_035553335.1 Gemmatimonadaceae bacterium | reverse complement strand
AGCGGACATGGGAACATTCATCCGCGAGCTGCACGAGCGCAACGGTGTGCGGTTCCATCTTGATACCACCGTCATTCCCATATATGAGCACAGCGTTCGCCTGGAGAACGGAGAGACGCTGCAAGCCGATCTCGTCGTCGTCGGTATTGGCGTACGACCGGTGATCGCATTGGCGGAACAGGCGGGCCTCGCCATCGATCGCGGCATTGCGGTGAATGAATATCTCGAATCCAGCATCCCGGGCATCTTCGCTGCCGGCGATATTGCACGCTGGCCCGACCGCCTTACCGGCGAACACATCCGCGTCGAACACTGGGTCGTCGCGGAACGCCAGGGACAGACCGCCGCCCGCAACATCCTGGGCGAGCGCGTACCTTTTGCCGCAGTGCCTTTCTTCTGGACCGAGCAGTACGATTTCGCGCTCGCTTATGTCGGCCATGCCGAGCGCTGGGACCGGGCAAAGATCGGCGGAAAGCTCGATCCCGAGACCCAAGACTGCGCAATCACCTGTCGCCGCAATGGCAAGACTCTGGCAATGGCTTTCATGCACGGTGATCTCGAGGGCCTCCGGGCGGAAGTCGAATTCGAAAAGACGATCGCCACGCCAGAACAGCCGTGCCTCGCACTTCATCGCGCGGCCGCGGGCGCAATATCCAAGGACGCTCATCGTGACCGCGAAATTCAAAGTCGGTGATCACGTGACCTGGAACTCGGAGGCCGGTCACGTCAGCGGCAGGATCATCAAGATTTATACGAAGGACGCGGATTACAAGGGATACACGCATCACGCGACCCCGGATGATCCTCAGTATGAAATCAAGAGCGACGCGAGCGAGCACATCGCGATGCACAAGGGTACGGCACTGACGAAGGTGCACGGCTGAGAGCTTTGCGCTGCCGCAGCCGGAGGCCGCGAGCGAGGTTGCTGCGCACCTGGTGCAAAGGCCCTCATGCTGCCTTCGCATTGCGCGCGAGGCGTCTCAGGAACGATGGCACCAGGCGCTCGGCCCGGTGCGACGCACCCGCTATCCTTTCGCCAATGCCTTTGTGCAACGCCCCGCTGCGCCACGCATTGAACACCAGCGGATTGATGTAGGACTTGCGGCAGACGGCGGGCGTGTTGCGAAGATCGGCCGCCACCCGTTTGACCGCCTGGATGCAAACCGCGGATTGCCAGCCGAAGGCCACGGACGCCGCGCCTCGCACGGTCGCGGCATCGCGCGTTGCGTCGACGTCGCATTCGTCCGCGCTGGCAGATGCGCGACACGAACGCCGCGAAAGGCCCGGCGCTGATCCGGCGCTACGGCTGCGGGACCTGCCACAACGTACCTGGCGTCGACGGCGCCAGCGGCCGTGTCGGGCCGCCGCTCGACCATTTCGGCCATCGCGTGTACATCGCCGGCGTGCTTCGTAACACTCCAGACAATCTCGTCAAATGGCTGCGCCGGCTGCAGAGCGTGGTTCCCGGCAACGCCATACCGGACATGGGGGTGGCGCAGCAGGATGCACGCGACATCGCAGCGTATCTATACACGTTGTCCTGACGCGGCCGACACAGCGAACGTGCCGTCGGCGTACCGGACACCGAAGCCTTCCAACTTGTCGAGGCACGAGTCAAGAATGCCTGACTCCGGCCATCGAGATTTTCGTATTCTCTGTTCGTTCCCGCGCGCGCAGTGTCGGGATTACGCGTCACTCGACGATTGCGAAGGAGCATGGTCCATGTTGCGCAGCATGAACGATCTGCAGGATTACGCCATTCACGCAACCGACGGCACCATCGGCCACGTGAAGGATTTCTACTTCGACGACCAGGCGTGGGTCGTCCGCTATCTGGTGGTCGAGACAGGCACCTGGCTTGCGAGTCGGAAGGTGTTGATATCGCCGATCGCGATCGGCAGCCCGAACTGGTCGGAAAGGATATTGCCCGTTTCGATCACGAAGGAGCAGGTGAAGCGCTGCCCGGCCATCGATACGGACAAGCCGGTCTCGCGGCAGCACGAAATGCGCTACCTCGGCTATTACGGTTATCCGTATTACTGGGGTGGCGCAGGGCTCTGGGGCGGCGGAGCCTACCCGGGCATGTTGCTGCCGGGCTATGCGGGCGTCGCATCGACGCCGCGGGCGGTGCAGTCAGAGGCGGAAACGTCCTACGCACGCGCTGAAGCGGCGCAGCACCAGGATGATGATCCCCATCTGCGCAGTTGCAACGTGGTGATGAGCTATCACATCGAGGCGAGCGATGGTGACGTCGGCCACGTGCACGGCATGCTGGTCGACGAGGAGACCTGGGCCATTCGGTACATCATCGTGGATACCAGCAACTGGTGGCTCGGCCACCAGGTGCTCATCGCACCATCGTGGATCCAGGGCGTGAACTGGTCCGAATCGACAGTGTCGGTCAAACTGACGCGACAAGCCGTCAAGGATGCTCCGCCGTACGAGTCAGCGACGCAAATCGATCGTGAGCTGGAAGCAGATCTTTACGGGCATTACGGATTTGCTGGCTATTGGACGAAGGAGGCGACGCAACGCGCCGGAATATCCGGCCGCTAGGCTCGGGTCGTTAGTAACCGGGGACCCGGGCTTACCGCGTATCGTCATCCTCGGTGCCGGCTTCGGCGGCTTGACCTGCGCCACTGCTGGCCTGCGCCGGGCGACCGCAATGGTCACGGTGACCGACCAGCGCAGCTTCCATCTCTTTCAGCCGCTGTTCTATCAAGTCGTCATCGCGGCGTTGTCGCCGGCGGACATTGCAATGCCGATCCGCCGGATTCTGCGTCGCCAGAGGAACACCAGCGTGGCACTGGGCCGCGCCGAGGCTGTCGATCGCGGTGCACGCACCGTTCGCACCAGCTTGGGTGATCGTCCCATTGCGTACGACTGTCTGGTTGTCGCCACCGGAGCGCGCCCTTCCTATTTCGGTCACGATGATTGGAGCCGGGTCGCTCTCGCGCTGAAACGACAGAAGATGCCCTCACGGTTCGCCACCGCGTTCTGCTGGCCTTCGAGCAAGCCGAGACAGTAGCCGAAGACGGTGGCCGACGCGAAAGAGCGTCGCCGTCTGCTGACTTTTGTTGTCATCGGCGGAGGTCCGACCGGTGTCGAGATGGCCGGAGCGTTCGCCGAACCCGCCAAGACCGAGCTGGCCTTGGAGTACCGCCGCCTACACGCGACACATGCGCGCAGCATCCTCATCGAAGCCGGACCGCAGCTGTTGCCCGTCTTCCCTGCGTCGCTCGCCGAGAAGGCGCGACGATCGTTGGAACGAATGCATGTCGAGCGCGCTTGCCCGGAGCGATAGAGTCAATTCGTGCGACTTCACGTGCGCTAACGAACAGACGATTCATTGTGCGCTCGGCATTGTCACCTCCGCATCAACCGCACGACGCCTGCGACGAGAACTTTCCATCCGGCAGTGCCCGCGATTCTTCGCCATCCACCTACTTTTCGGGAATGACCATGTTGCGTCGATTGGCCTGGTCCAGCGTTCCATCTCCGTCGTTCTCCGTCGCACGCCTCAACGAGATCGTCGCCCGATCGCGGCGTAATAATGAGCGCAATCACGTCTCAGGCATGCTCTTGTTTACCGGCACCAATTTTCTCGCAATCCTCGAAGGTGAAGGAGCGGACCTGGACCATCTTTGGCGGCGACTGGAAGATGATGGACGCCACCGCGATCTATTGCGCATCGGGTACGACCTGTGTGGAAGGCGCATGTTTCCAGAATGGATGATGGGGTATCTGGTGGATCCCGATGTGGATGCGCAGATCGCGACGATACGGTCGCTGCAGCCACCGATCGAGAGGAATGGTGCGGATGCGCGTGTGCAGGGCGGCACGGTTTGCACCCCGCCCGCCCGGAGTCCGCCACCATGGGCGCGACTCATGGGCTCCATCATGCTGCGCGCCGACTGCATGTAGCGAAGCTGTTTCCCGGAACATTTCAAAGGGAGCAGAGTCTCAATTCGTCATTCTTGACAGAGGAAACCGATCATGCAAACGCCAGCATCCTTTGCGCCGATTGGCACGGACGCCAGTGGCACCATGGCACGCGGCGTCGAACAAGCCGGAACTGGAGCTCACAACACCACTGACGAGGCCGCTGATGCTGCGCGGTCGGTGGTCGACCGCATGGCATCGGGTGCACATCAGGCCGTTGACAGCATGGCCAACGTTGCCGGGCAGGCCGCGGAGTCGCTTAACGTCAATGGCGCCCGGCTCAGAGACGCACAGACCCGCCTGTTGGACCGCTGGAGTAGGTACGTACGCGCGAATCCCTTCGCGTCTTTGGGCATCGCGATCGCCGCCGGGTTCGTGCTCAGCCGCGTTCTCGGTTCCCGTCACTGACCACGCGCAATCGCCATGTCGACGTTCATCGACGCAACGTCGAAGCAAGAATGACCTGAGTCCGCTTCTTCGAGTCAATCATTCCTGGGAAGTGGCCTGGATCGTGTGCCTCGCGAACTCCGGACCGCTGTCTGACCTTGTGCCTCTTCGCGGCCTCGGCGACCGGCGTGCGGTCAGACTCCCGCCGGATCGCCGCGATCTGTTCGTCGTTGAATCGGCTCTTTCGCATCGGCTCCTCGCTGTCGTAGGAGCCATCTTCCCGGAAACGAGCGGACCGAGAAACGAGCTCAGGTCAGGTGCGCGAACTGATCAAGCGGAGCTACGCGTTACGCGGCTGTCTGATTCTCCCGTTCCACGTCTATCCGGAAGCAATTGGGCGGGAGCAACCGGGACGACATTGCCCGATGCGACGACCTCGACGGTGTGTTCGCCCTGATCATCGACGAGTGACACCGCGCGATCGGGCTGTGCAACGCCATCGACCCTGACGACGGTTTCGATATCCGCATCCGAAGCCTGCACGATCGCAATGCGATAGATCGATTCACGAAAGCGATACGTCAGTTCGACTCGCGGCCAATCCAACGGCAGGCCTGGCGCGAAATGCAGCCTGTCGCCGTGCCGTCTCAACCCCAGCAGCGACTCCAAAATCATGCGGTACATCCAGCCGGCCGAACCGGTGTACCAGGTCCAGCCGCCGCGTCCCGTATGGGGGCTCAGTGCATAGACGTCCGCCGCCACCACATATGGCTCGGTCTTGTAGGTGGCGATAGATTCCGGCGTACGCGAATGATTCACCGGATTGAGCATGGACAGCAGTTCGGAGCTGCGCGCGCGATCGCCGAGCGCCGCGAAGGCCATGGCCACCCAGATCGCGGCGTGAGTGTACTGGCCGCCATTTTCGCGCACGCCCGGCACATAGCCCTTGATGTAACCCGGGTTCAACGACGAGCGATCGAACGGCGGATCGAGCAACTGAATCAGCCCGGCATCGCGCCGGACCAGGTGTGCATCGACGGCGTCCATCGCCAGCCGCGGATGCTCACCGGAACCCGCCCCGGACAGAACCGACCAGCTCTGCGCGACCGAATCGATCCGGCATTCTGGATTGGCCGCCGAGCCGAGTGGCGACCCGTCGTCGAAATACGCTCGGCGGTACCACTTTCCGTCCCAGCCATTCGTCTCGATGTTCTGCCGGAGGCTGGCCGCTTCGTTGTGACAACGCGCGACGAACGCATGATCGCCACGCCGCGCGGCCAGCTCCGCGAACTGGTTCAACACGTCATGGAGAAGGAACCCAAGCCAGACACTCTCACCCTTGCCCCCGGCGCCGACGAGATTCATCCCGTCGTTCCAGTCCCCCGTCCCCATCAGCGGCAACCCGTGTGCCCCGAAGCGCAGGGCGCGCAGAATCGCGCGCACACAGTGCTCGTACAGGCTCGCGGCTTCCTCGGAGCGACCCGGCAGGTCGTAATACGAGTCCTCCTCGGGGCCAAGCGCACGTCCTTCGAGGAAGTGCACCGACTCGTCCAGCACCGTGGTGTCGCCGGTCGCGAGTACGTAACGGCAAGTCGCCAGCGCCAGCCAGAGGTAGTCGTCCGAGCAGTGCGTCCGCACGCCGCGCCCTGAAGGCGGATGCCACCAGTGCTGAACATCACCCTCTCGGAACTGGCGCCCCGCGCAACGGACGAGGTGCTCGCGTGCCACGCGCGGCTCGGCGTGCACCAGTGCCATCACATCCTGCAACTGATCGCGAAAGCCGAAGGCACCCGCCGACTGGTAATAGCCGCTGCGCGCCCAGAGCCGGGAAGCCAGAACCTGGTACACGAGCCAGCCGTTGGTCAGCACGTCGAGCGCAGGGTCGGGTGTCTGGACCTGCACTGCGCCGAGGGTGCGCGCCCAGTAGGACCAGACATTTTCGAGTGACGTGCGTGCCGCAGCCGAGCCGCGGCTGCGCAGGACCAGCGCGTTCACTTCGTCTGCGGTCCGTCCGGCACCGAGCCGGAAGACAATCTCGCGCTCCTGACCGTCAGCCAACTCGAAGGGAACCCGAATCACCCCGCAGGGGTCGAGCGCCGGCCCTACGCGACCGGAAAGCGACGACGCATCCATCGCAGCAGGATTTCCGAGCTCGCCATTTCGCCCCACGAACTCGCTTCGATCACCGGTCACGCTGCGCAGCGGGTCGTCGACATCGAAAAAGGCGATGCACCCCGCGAATTCGGTGTTGTAGGGATTGCGTGCGAGCAAGGCCCCGGTCCGCCGATCGACCTCGGTCATCACGTGCATGCCTGTTTTCGCCGGCAGATCGCCCAGTACCCACTGGACGTAACCGGTCGCAGAGAGGCGTCTGGTGCGCCCGGAAGCGTTGCGCGTCTTGAGCACCGCGAACTTCACCGCGGCATCGATGGCGACATAGACCCAGAGCTCCGAATGGATGCCGCGCTCGACGTGCTCGAATACGCTGTAGCCGAATCCGTGTCGCGTGACATAGGGCGTCGCGCCTCGTCGCGGCAGCGGTGTCGGCGACCAGTACTCCCCGCTCTCTTCGTCACGCAGATACCAGGCTTCGCCGGCAGTGTCGCTGACCGGGTCGTTGTGCCACGGCGTCAGGCGAAACTCGTGGGCATTCTCGCTCCACGTATACGCCTGGCCGCTCTCCGAGATCACGGTGCCGAACTGGGCATTCGCGAGGACGTTGACCCATGGCGCGGGCGTGGTCTGTCCCGGGCCCAGCGTGATGACGTATTCCCGACCGTCCGGCGTGAAGCCTCCGATCCCGTTGTCGAAGAGCAGGGCGCGGTCGGGCAATGCTCCACCGACATCGGCCTCGATTTTGCCGATCGGTGCCTGTGCGACGCGCGGGGCCACGATCGTCGGCGGAGTGCGGCGGTTCATCTGGTCGGCGAGCGTGCCTTTGGTGTCGGTGATGATCACTCGCGCGACTGACTGCAACAGAATCCGGTCCTCTTCGGCAATCTGCTCGGTGCGCCGGACGAAGATTCCACCGGGGCGGTCCAGCGCGTGCGCTTCGACGCCGGCGGTAATCAGCCCCATGATGCTGTCGTGCAGCACCTGGCGGTAGCTCGAATGGTCTTCGTTCCAGATAACCAGGTCCACCGCAAGACCTTTGGTGCGCCAGTACGCGTGCGCCTGCACCAACTGACGGACGAGCTCGATGTTGGCCACGTCCGCTACCTGCAGCAGCACAATCGGCAGATCCCCCGAAATCGCGTACCCCCAGAGCCCGGACTGGCCGCGCCGGTTCGCGCGCAAAGTGCCGTGGTCGGCACGCAACGACGCATTGGCGTACAGCACACTGCCCGCCAGCCGGCCGTAGAGCTGCGCGTCGGATTCGGTCGCGTTGAGCTGCCCCAGCACCACCCGGCTGTGCGTCCAGGCCAGGTCGAACACGCGGTCGGCGAGGTGGGGATCCTGGTACTTCTCGATCAGCCTGAGACAGCCGTCGCGGGTTTCGCTGACGCCGGTGACGATGTCGACGATCGCCGATTCGCCGGCAGCGAGCGCCACGCACCGCCTGATCGCAACGACCGGATCGAGGACCGACCCTGCGCTGCCTGAGAGTGGCCCGGGGTCGAGCATCGCCCGGGGGGCGGTCGCGGTATTTCCACGGCCGACGAATTGCATTCGATCGGTCTCGCACGAGCCGGCTTCGATCGCGGTACTGTGGGCAGTCATCAGGTGAAACATCCAGGGAACGTTCTCGCCAGTCGACCGTGGCCGCCGCGTGCAGAGGATGGCGTTTCGCTCCATCAGCAACTCGGTCTGCACGAACAGGTTGCTGAAGGCCGGCGCCTGGTCGTCGTCGCCGGCAACCGCGAGGACGACCTCGGCGTAGCTCGTCACCTCCAGACTGCGGCGCGTCCGGCCATGATTGACGAGGCGGATGCGGCGCAACTCGATGTCATCCTCAGGCGATACCGTGATCTCGGTATGGGTCTCGATGGCATGGTCGCGCCGTCGAAATTCAGCGCGTGCCTCGGACAGAATTGCCTCATAGTGCGCAGGGCGCGCGCGCGTGGGTTGATACGCCGTCGACCAGAAGACGCCGCTGACCGTATCGCGGATGTAGCAGAACGCGCCCCACCCGTCGCAGGTGGTGTCCGCCCGCCAACGCGTGACGCGGAAATCCTTCCAGCGGCTGTAGCCGCCGCCTGCGGCGGTCACCATGACGTGCAATCTGCCGTTCGAAAGCAGCTGCACTTCGGGCACTGGGGTATTCGGGTTGCCGATCACCCGCACCTGCGACTCGAACCCGCCGGTGGACGTGCGCAGATCGGTCAGCTCGGCTGCATGCGTGAAATAGCCGGTCGGCTTCGGAATGCGCTCGTGGAGCAGTAGCATCGTGGCCTGGAACAGCGGGTCGGCGGCAAAGCGCCGCTGCATCGCACCGTCCGCCACGGCATTGTCGAGCGCGAGCAGCGTCATTCCCTGGTGGTGGGCCATGAAGGAGCGGACCACAGCGTGCCTCTGTCCGCGCGGCACCCGCGATGGCGTGTAGTCGATCGCTTCGTACAGACCGAACTCACCATCGAATCCGGCGGCGGCCAGACGCTGCAGGTTCCGGCACGCCTCCTGGGGCGCCACCATCAGCGCGAGTGCCGACGCATAGGGTGCGACGACGAGGTCCGCGGCGAGCCCGCGCTTCAATCCCAGGCCAGGAACTCCGAACGCGCGATACTGGTAGTTGAGGCCGGCGTCGATCGTGTTGTAGCCGGATTCGGAGATGCCCCAGGGCACGCCGCGGCGCTTCCCGTACTCGATCTGGCGCTGCACCGCCGCCTGGTAGGTCTCGTCGAGGAGCGTATTGGAGAAGCGCGGCATCACCAGCAGCGGCATCAGATACTCGAACATCGAGCCGCTCCAGGACAGCAGCACCGGCGCCCCGCCAGTGCCGATCAATGTACGGCCAAGCGCGAACCAGTTTTCCTGCGGCAAGCGTCCCTGCGCAATGGCGACGAAGCTGCCAAGACGCGCCTCGGATGCCAGCAAGTCGTAGTAGCTCGCGTCGCGCTGCCGATCGCCCACGTTATAGCCGATCGAAAGCAGATGGCGCCCGGCGTCGTACAGGAAATCGTAGTCGACATCGGCGAATTTGCCCGCCTGCGCTGCCAGGCGCGCAATCGCGTCGATGCGCTCCTGCGCGCGGCGCGCGCTGCCCGCATCGGCCACCGGGAGGGCAGGCGACCGTGCCGCCAGTTCGCGCAAGGTTGGAATGGCCGCAGCACCGGAGTCATCGGCTTCCCGATCCGGCGATTCGCCGTTGGCGATCCACGGTACCAGGAAAGTCAGATCATCGCGTGCTGCGTCGCATTGACGCGCCAGCCTGCCGGCCCAGGCGCCCGCTGTGCCCAGCGCGCCACCACCCGGCGTATCCGCACGTTTCCTGGCGAGCCTCCCGGAGGCGACGCTCAGTCGAACCAGGCAGTCGTGCGCCGAGCGCAGCGACTCCGGCGGTGTCTCGCGCAGCGACCGCAGGATCGCGCGGAGCTCTGCGATGTCGCCGCTGTCATCGGCGGCGGAGACCCCCGTGATGCCGGCGACAATCTCCAGCGTGTCGCGAATGCCATCGATGCACTTCGGTGCCCAGATCGGGTCATCCACCAGCGCAAGCAAGCCGCGGCGCAAGGTCCACAGGTGGGCACTGAGGTTGCCGCTGTCCACCGTCGACACGTACGCTGAAAGTGGCTTGAGACTCCGGGTGTCGTACCAGTTGTAGAAGTGGC
>DATNCZ010000352.1:0-2400 GCA_035553335.1 Gemmatimonadaceae bacterium | reverse complement strand
ACGTAGCTCGCGAGAACCGCGATGAACAGCATGATCGCCGAGACGGCGATCAACGTGGTTGGATCGGTCGGACTTACACCGTACAGCACGGAACCGAGCACGCGTGTGATCGCAATCGTCGCCGCAATCCCGATGACTATTCCGACGACGGCGAATTGCACGGACTGTCTCACCACCATCGTGCCGACACGTGACGCATGCGCGCCGAGTGCCATACGAATTCCGATCTCGCCACGACGCCTGCCGACGATGTACGAGATCACGCCGTAGATACCGATCGCGCTCAGAATCAACGCCATCGAAGCTGCGATCGCGAGCAGCGTCATTGTGAACGAGAGCCGGACCATGGAGCGCGCGATTATGTCTTCCATCGGCCTGACATTACCGAGTGGAACATCGGGATCCATCTGCTGGAGGATACGTCGAAGCGATCCGGCCAGTACGGTTGGTGGTACACCGGTCGACCGAAGCACGACCGTCATCGTCCTCACCGGTCCTTCCAGGTACGTATTTGCAATAGGAAGCAACGGATAGAAGACCGCCTCGGCCGGTGGATCGCTCAAAGCCGAGCCGTGAATGTCGTCACTGATTCCTACGACACGATAGAAGGGCGGCTTGCGCCCACCGAGTTTGATCCCCTTGCCGATCGCGTCCTGCCCGGGCCACAGCCGCGCGGCCAGCGCCCTGGTGACGACGACGCCAGCCGTATGCGACTCGACGTCGCTCCATCCTGGCTCCGAGCCGCGCAGCTTGATGCCGAGTGCACTGAAATACCCAGGTGAAATCGTCTTGGCACCGATGCATCCGACCTGTTGCCCTCGGTCCTCGCCAGGACTCTCGATCGCCATTCCAGAGCAGCCGCTGAACCCACCGATTGCAGTACCGTCATTGGAAGGACCGAGCGGAACCACTTCACCCGCGCCCGCAACCTGAACTCCAGGGATCGCGGCGGCGCGTGTCAGCAGATCGTGATAGAAGCCTTCCACCTGCTCCATCGTAGAGTACCGAGCGGCAGGCAGGCTCAACTCGGCGGTCAGTGCATTGGCAGGGTCGAATCCCGGTGAAACGCCGCGGAGGTTTCGAAAACTCTGCAACATGAGACCAGCTGCTGCGAGCAGCACCAGTGCGAGGGCCGTTTGCGCGACGACGAGCATGCCACGTGTGAAGTGTTGCCTCGCCGACGACGTCATGCCGCGTCCGCCCTCACGCAACATCATCGCATCGTCGGCGGACTCCGCGCCCATCAGAGCCAGCGCTCCGAAAAGAATGCCGGCGGCTAGCGACACGCCCATGGTGAACAGCAAGCTCAGCCATCCAAGGTGGACCTCGCTCATTCGAGGAAGATCAGGCGGAGCGAGCACAACTATGACATGCAACCCGATCGCGGCGAGTCCAAACGCTGCGGCGCCGCCGACCAAAGCGAGCAGTATCGTCTCTGTGAAGTAGTGCCGTGCAAGGTCCACCCGCTTCGCTCCCAGAGCTGTGCGGATCGCAACTTCGCGCTGACGCGATTCCGCGCGCACGAGAAACAGATTGGCGACGTTCCCGCATGCAATTACCAATACGAGCGCCACCGCACCGAGCAATATCCACAGACGTGTTGATACGTCGCCGATGATGCGCGCCCGGAGTGGTGTCACGGCGGTAGTGAAACCGGTGCCCTTAAGGAAGCCATCGCTGTAGGCGGTAGGAAACAGGACCGGAAAACGTTTCGTGATCTGCGCGAGCTCTGCCTGTGCCGACGCCACCGTTGCGCCGGGCGATAGGCGCGCGACTACGGGGAGATAGTGGTGATTTTGCGGCGTTGCGTTGGGGTCAAGCTCCGCAGGTACCCACAAGTCAACATCAGGAGAAGTCACATCCGGGATCGTCGCGTCCGGGCCCATCACTCCGACTATCTGCATCGGAATCGTATTCACGGTGATCGAGGTGCCAACCACGTGCGGGTCGCTGTCGAGACGCGTCTTCCAGTAGTCGTAGCTGATCACAACCACGGGTTGCGCGTTCGGCAGATTGTCCGTCTGACTGAGCGCGCGTCCGAGCATTGGGCGGAGGCGAAGGACGTCGAAGATGCTCGCACTGACCTGAGCCGCAGGCACGCGTTCCGCGGCTCGCTTCCCGGTGATCGTCATCCGCACTGGCATGAGTGCGGCGGCATTTTCGAGGGTGTGCGCATTCTTCTGGAAGTAGAAGAAGCCGGCGGAAGAAAGTCCCCATCTCGAATCAGGCTTGATCCCCGGCGTCGGTGAATCCAACCACACGAGCCGGTCCGAATCCGCATAAGGCAGTGCGTGCAGCACCACCCGATCCAGCATCGTGAAGATCGCCGTCGTCGCGCCTATCCCGAGCGCCAGCGTGATGATCACGATCAGCGTGAAGCCGGGACTACGCGCGAGCGAA
>DATNCZ010000351.1:0-23282 GCA_035553335.1 Gemmatimonadaceae bacterium | reverse complement strand
GTGTTGCGCATACTCGCGGAGAAGGGCGCCATCCGCCACAAGGAAGATGGCCCGCGCTACGTCTACTCGCCGGCGCGCCCCACCGAAACAGCGCGCGAGGACGTACTCGCACACGTCGTCAGAACTTACTTCGCGGGATCTCCGGAACAGGCGGTCACAGCGTTGCTGCGCATGTCCGACGCCGACATGACCGAAGACGACGTGCAGCGCCACCGCGAAACGATTCGCCGCGCACGCCAGGAGGGCAGATGATCATGTCGCCACTTTCTCTTGCCAGCGTCGGACCCTTCCACGGGGAAAACATGTCACTTTTGATACTCATCGTGAAGGCGACGCTGATTCTGATCGGCGCACTGGGCGTTACACTCGCGATGCAACGCGCGGCCGCGGGCGCGCGTCACCTCGTCTGGCTCGTTACGCTCGGTGCGCTGTTGCTCATTCCCGCGCTCACGGTCTGGGCGCCAATCCATCTTCGGATTCTTCCAGCAGCGCCTGTGACGAACGGAACGGTGTCCAGTGCTGGCATTGCAGCCACGCGGCACGCTTCTGTACCGTCGGGCGACGAGTCGGCAGCCGAAACCAGGCCGCTCGATGTCGCCGCGTCGCAACACGCGGTCGCGCCCGAACCTTCTCCGACGACTGAGACGCCCAGCATTGCCGACCGTATACGCAACACAGATCTCTTGACGATCCTGCTTGTCACCTGGCTCGCAGTCGTACTCGCGATCGCGGCATCGCTCGCTTTCGCAGCGCTGTCCCTGCGACGTATCGTTCGTAACAGCATTCCTCTGACCGGGAGAGAATGGCTCGACACGGTGTGGGAGATCTCCGATCGCATCGGGCTCGAGAAAGCGCCGCGGTTATTGCAGAGCAGGGAAACGAAGATGCCATTCGCATGTGGTACCCTGCATCCAACTATCGTTCTTCCGGTCGAGAGCGAGGGATGGTCGCCGGAGCGGCGCAGCGCGGTACTGCTGCACGAACTCGCGCACGTGCGCCGCAGGGATCTGGTCGGTCATACACTCGGCCGCATCACGTGCGCTGTGTACTGGTTTCACCCCCTTGTCTGGACGGCAGCAAAGCGACTGCGCTCCGAGAGCGAGCGCGCGTGCGATGATCTGGCCCTGATGTGCGGCACGCGTGCGGCGGATTACGCCGAGCATCTGCTCGACATCGTTACTTCTGTGCGCGGCGATCGCACGCCGATGGTCGCGCTCGCCATGGCGCGAAGGAAGGAATTCGAGGGTCGCATGCTCGCGATCCTCGATCCGCAGGCTCGGCGTTCGACTCCAGGTCGCTGGAAGACGGCTGCGCTGGTCGGTTCGCTCGGCACCCTTTCCATTGTCGTCGGCGCCGCTGCACCCATGCCTCGCGTCGCTCCAGCAACACCATCACCGATCGTGCGTGCGCCTCTCGCCGAGGCTTCGCACGCCGTGACGACGCCACAGGTTGTGGCGCCGCCTCGGGCTGCGCTCCAATCGGGCGGTTCTGATCGGATGGAAGGCAACGGCGCGAGCAACACGCTCGCCGACGCTGCGGCTCGATTCGGAATGAAGGTCGCGTCCAGCGTATTGTCCCACGCAAATTCTGGCTTGCCGACTATCGCGCCCAAGGGGAGCATGCGCGCTTCGGATTCTGACGGTCGGACGAGCGAGATCGTGGTCAAGAACTCCTTTTCGTTCGATGCGACCTTTGATTCAAAGACTCCGGACGAGCGCGCAGATCTGCTCGCGAAGGTTCTTGCGACCGACACGAACGCGGAATTGCGCAGGACAGCAGCATGGGGACTCGCGAAGTACATCGAGAACCCGGTTGCCTCCTCGGCGTTGACTCGTGCGCTGCTTCACGATGCAAGCGCGTCGGTGCGGGAAACGGCAGCGTGGGCACTCGCCCGCGATCATCGCAACGCCCCGCAGCCGGCCGTTAGTGCGCTCACGTCGGCACTTCGCACAGACGCCAGCGACTCCGTTCGCGCCACCGCCGCGTGGGCGCTGGGCAGTATTCACGATGACTCGGCAATTCCTGCGCTCACCGCGGCACTCGCCGACAGGAACGCTGACGTGCGTAGCAGAGCGGTGTGGGCGCTTGGGAGCGTGCGGCCGCGATCGGCGCCGAGCGCGCTCGTTGCGAAGCTGCGCGATAGCGATCCCGATGTGCGGAGTCTCGCTGCATGGGCTTTGTTCACGATCCGCGATACGACTTCCATTCCCGCACTGCAGGCTGCGCTCCGTACCGAGACCGACAAGGACATCCAGGTCGAGTACATCCGTGCGCTCGGCGCGATGGGTGAACAGTCGCTGAGCGCCATTCGCGGCCTGCTCGAGTCGTCGGATCCCAAGGTCAAGTCGATGGCGGTCGATGCACTGGCCGGCGGTAATGCGACCGGCCCGTGGCCGTGGCCATGGCCGCAGCCGCGACCGTTCCCGTAGGAATCGTAAAAGTGCGCGCGTGAGCCGGCCCGAGGCCGTTCCGCGCGCATGCTTTTGACTTGAAGTGCTGATTTTTCACCATACAGCCCGGTAAGCAGACATGGGCAATCACGGAGGAGGAACGATGTTGAGAATTATTGGAGCGGTTGCTGCCGCAGCGTTCGTGTCGACTGCAAGTGCGGTCAGGCACGACCATTCATCGCTCGCCGGCGCAGCCGACGACAGCGCGTCGTTCGACGTGAGCGCACTGCTCACCGCCGCGCGCGGCGTATCGCCAAACGTATGCGTGCTCGCCGCGAGGGCCGTCGGCAACGGCGGCTGGGGGCGTTCCAGCGACGCGCCGGTGACACCGCTTGGCGCATCGGCGGATGTTCACGGTATGCTCGACTCCCGCGATCTGCCTGCTGCTGACGTCACGAGGCTGATCGGTGCGCTTGGGTCGGACGACCCATGCGTGCGCGAGCTCTCGGTACGTCTCATCGGTACGCAGAACAATTCGAGCGTCGCGCCCGAGCTGCTTACGCGGCTCACTTCCAGCAATGCATCGCTGCGTGCGCTCGCCGCATTCGGACTTGGTCTCGTGGATGCCAGGACCGCAGTGGATCAGCTCATTCACGCGCTCGGCGACGCAACGGCCGACGTGCGCGCCAATTCCGCGTGGGCGCTTGGCAGAATCGAGGATGGTCGCGCGCTGTCGTCGCTGGTCTCGCTGTTCAACGATGCGTCGCCCGTAACGCGCGAAGCGGCGGTCATCGCCGTTGGTCGAATGGATTCCACAAGCACGTCGGCAGCCTTGATACGCACGCTGCAACATGATGACGTCGCGTCCGTGCGCCGCGCAGCCGCCTGGGCGCTCGGAACGCTGGACGCGAAAGATGGCGTACCGGCACTCTCCACGACGCTCACCAACGACAGCGATGCGCGAGTGCGCGAGATGAGTGCGTGGGCGCTCGGCAACCTCGACGACAACGCTGGCGCGAGCGCGCTGCAGCGTGCGCTGCAAAAGGATTCGGACGACAAGGTGCGTGAATCCGCCGCGTGGGCGCTCGGAGAGCTCGGCGACGCATCCTCCACCGACGCCCTTGCAAGTGCCACCGAGTCCGACAGGAGTGTGAAAGTGCGTGGTACAGCGGCATGGGCAATCGGTCAGATCGGACATGCGGATCGTCGTGCCGTTGCTGGCCTGACGCATCTGCTCAAGGAGCCCGATGACAACGTTCGGCTCCGCGCGGCGTGGGCGCTGGGGCAGATCGAGGATAGTACAGCGCTTCCGGAGATCGATTCCGCACTCGGCGTCGAAAAGAACTCCGACGTGCGCCGCGCGCTGATTCGGGCTGTCTCCAAATCGGGCGGCAATACCGCCGCGAGAATGCGCACGCTTATCGACTCGAAGGATCCGCAGGTGCGTGAGGCCGCGATTCGCTCGCTCGCTGGCGGGCGCGCGTTCGGCCCGTGGCCATGGCCGGCGCCGCGACCGCGGCCGTGGCCGTAAGTCCGCGCGCGCGGCAAGCAACCTTTTGACTGCTGGTGCCATCTAACCACGCGATGGCTGAAACCAGACACTTACCTGACACGACTTCCAATGCACGTATATCGGTCCGCAGTTGTGGCGTTGCTCGCCCTCGCACCCGTCGCAATCCACTCGCAGGAAACTGCCACGTCGTCGATTCATCCGCGCACACCGCCCGTGGCGGTTGCGGCGCGGCGCGAAGGACCAATCACACTCGACGGCAAGCTTGACGACGCGGCATGGAAGGCAGCGACACCGATAACGAAGTTCATACAGCAGCAGCCGCACGAAGGCCTGCCGGCGACGCAAGCCACCGAGATTCGCATTCTATATGACGATCAGGCTCTGTATATCGGGGCCCGCGTGAACGACTCGCTCGGAGCGAAGGCGATTCGCGCTCCGCTGGCGAGACGCGACCAGCTGCTGGATGCCAATGGCAACAATGGCTCGTTCAATTCGTTGACGACAGACAAGATCATAGTCGTCCTCGATCCCTACCACAATCACATCGACGAGGCGTGGTTCGAGGTGAATCCGCAGGGCGTCAAGGGCGATCAGTTCGACGGCGATCCGTCCTGGGATCCCATATGGGAGGCCGCGACGCACGTCGATTCACTCGGCTGGACGGCGGAGATGCGCATCCCGTTTTCGCAGCTGCGATTCTCGCGTGACTCCGTGCAGACGTGGGGAATGGAAGTCTGGCGCTACGTGGACCGGCTCAACGAGCAGGACATGTGGGCGTACTGGAAAACGAGCGAGTCTGGAGGGCCAGCGTACTACGGTCACCTCACGGGTCTCAAGATCGGCGCGCAGCCGCGTCAATTCGAACTGCTGCCGTACGTGCTGAGCGGTGTGCACTCCAAGTACGCACCGCCCGCGGACCCGTTCCACAAGTCGACGTCGACCAATCTCGCGACGGGCATGGATCTCAAGTATCTGTTGACATCCAATCTCACGCTCGATGCAACTGTCAATCCCGACTTCGGTCAGGTGGAAGTCGATCCCGCGACAATCAATCTGTCGGCGTACGAAACGTACTACGACGAGAAGCGCCCGTTCTTCGTGTCGGGTAGCAGCGCATTCGATTTCGGCGGAATGAACTGCAACTTCTGCAGCAATACTTCCAATCTCGGCCTGTTCTATTCCAGGCGCATTGGCAGAGCGCCGCAGCTGAACAGCTTCGTCAGCGGTCTCTCGGCGTTCAGCGATCTGCCCAATACCACATCGATACTTGGTGCTGCCAAGATTACCGGCCGCACCGCGGGTGGCATCACCGTCGGCATGCTCGACGCGCTTACAAACCGGGAGAGCGCCCAGTACGTCGCGGCGCCAGGCGGACCCACGGTGACGCAGGCGGTCGAGCCGCTCAGCAACTATTTCGTCGGCAGGGCCAAGAAGGACCTGCGCGACGGGGCAACGACCATCGGCGGAATGTTCACGTCCGTCGCGCGGCAGATGAATGACACTATTCTGTCCGATCGCCTGCGCAGTCATGCGGAAGCCGTCGGACTCGATTGGAATCATCACTGGAGCCATCGTGACTACGACTGGATGGGATCCATTGCCGCGTCGAACGTTGCCGGATCGACACAGGCGATCGGACTGACCGAGCAGTCCAGCGCACACTACTTCCAGCGGCCGGACCGCCGGGTCCGCAGCGACGGACTGTTTGGTGCAGCGTACGACAGCAACGCAACGTCGCTGCGCGGATATGGCCTGTACACGCGAGTTGCAAAGACCAGCGGCAACTGGTTCTGGGAAACAGCCCAGAACTGGCGCAGCCCCGGGTTCGAAGTGAACGATCTGTCGTATCTCGACCGCGCCGACTACAAGTGGATGAACTTCAACATTGGTCGCAACTGGAGCCTCCCGGGAAGCTGGTATCGCAGCGCAATGCTCATGGCTGGCGGCCAGCAGCAATTCAACTACGACGGTGATCGCACCGATCAGCAGGGGCAGGTCTTCACGCAGATCAGCTTTCTCAACTACTGGAGATTACGCAGCTTCTACATATATCATCCGGCGGTGCTGGACGATCGGCTGACGCGTGGCGGACCGGTGGTCATGCGCAGCGGCTACAAGGTCCTGATGGGTCAGGTCTCGACGGATCCTCGCGCGCGCGCCGTGTTCGACGTCTCTGTGCAGGGTGGTCCGAGCGTCGGTGGCAAGGGCCATCAGCTATCGATCGCGCCCGGAATCGCACTCAAGCCGGCGTCCAGCATCTTCGTCAGCCTTACGCCGACGTTCAGCTCGAACGAGGACGACGCGCAGTACGTGACCACGGAGAACGATCCGACGGCGACGGCCTTTTACGGCCATCGCTACGTGTTTGCCTATCTCAGGGCCGAGACCTGGTCGCTCGACACGCGCATCAACTGGACGTTTACCCCGAATCTCACGCTGCAGCTGTACGCGCAGCCCTACTTCTCGAGCGGCGACTACGCATCGTTCCGCGAATTCGCGGCGCCGCGTGCACTCACGAAAGTCATCTATGGCAAGGACGCCGGCACCATCGTACGCGCGCCGGCAACTGCGACGTCCGGAGCGACGTACACCGTCGATCCTGACGGCGCCGGGCCAGCGAAGCCCTTCAGCTTCGGCGATCCGAACTTCGCATACCGCTCCCTGATCGGAAATGCGGTGCTGCGGTGGGAGTACCGTCCGGGCTCGACAGTGTTCTTCGTCTGGACTCAGACGCGCTCCGGCACCAATGACGTAGGAAACTTCGACTTCACACGCGATCGGACCGCACTGCTGAGCGACAGACCGACGAACATTTTCCAGGTCAAGGTGAATTACTGGTTGGGAAGATAGGCCTTCTACCAGTGGATCTGGCGAACGCTAGATTCACTGGTATAACCGCCAGTCGGGAGGGGGACATGCAACACGTCGCACCTTTGGCCTCGCCGCGCGAGAGCATCTTCGCGGTTCTCGCGTCGGCCGCTCGGAGACTGTCTTACGGCGATCTGTCGGTGATCGCGGCCGCCAGCGGAGCCGTTGCACTCGCGGCCGCCGCAATCGGCCGCGCATCGTGGATGCTGCTCTCGGCGTGTTACGTCGTCTGGTGTTTCGCGGGGTGGGGGATTCTGTTCCACACCTCGACGCCGCGAACCGCTCGCTGGAAAGCCTTCCAGTGGACCATCGTCGGCTCGGCCAGCGTCGTCGCGGTCATCCTCGGCGTGGGTGTCTTTTTCTGGGCTCTTGGTCCGAGCTGGAAGTTGTAGCCCCGCCGGGATACGGCACCGGCGGATGACATCCGGTACCCGGCGAACGCATCGCTCATGATAGGTTGGGCGCAGGTCAAAGTTGCCGCTTCACTCGCCCGGTCGTCCTCCAACGATGCCAAACAGACACGCGAGAGCCACACGCGCGGCCGTAATCGTCGCGTCCCTTCTAGCTGTCACCGCGCCCGCGCTTCAGGCGCAGGTGGTGCCAGCGAAGAATGCGCAGGCTGCCACAGCAACCCCATCGGTCGTCAAGCACACGGTCAAGCCGGGCGACACGTTATGGGACATCGCCAAGTTCTACCTGAAAGACCCATTCAGGTGGCCTGAAGTCTTTCACGCGAACACGGACATCGTCAAGAACCCGCACTGGATCTATCCCGGGCAGGTTCTCACGATCGACGGATCTGCGGTCAAGCCGGAGGTCGCGGCTCGGGTGGACTCCACTGGCTTCGTCGTCGCCCAGATCCAGACGCGCGCGCAGGCGCCGACCGTATTCGCCGAGCACCAGAGCACAGTCGACGAAAGACTGGCGGCGGCGACTGCGATGCCACCGGCGCTCACGGTGCGTCCGGGTGAATACGAAGCGGCTCCGTACGTGGTTGCCGAGAACGGACGCCTCGAGGCGGGCCGCGTGATTGGACCCGTCGATCGGCCAGCGCTCGGACTTTCATCTGACGCAGGCTTCCGGCTGTTCGACCGGATCTACGTGGCCATCCCCGCGGGCGTGAACGTCGGCGACAAGGTGGTGGTCGCCAAAACCGGCGAGACCATCGCCGATGTAGGCCGCGTCATCGAGCCGACGGCCATCATGCGCATCGACTCGCTCGCCGGCAAGTCTCAGGCAATCGGCACTATCGTCAAGCAATTTGGAACAGTCGTTCCAGGACAGGGGATAGTGCTACCCGGACAAACGTTCGAAAGCACATCGACCCGCCCGATTGGCGGCAGCTACCCACTCACCGCGAAGCTGGTATGGGTGCAGGGCTCGCCCAGGCTTCCGTCGGTGCAGACCTACGTGATTCTGGCTGCTGGCGAGGCCAAGGGTGTGCGGCCGGGAGACCAGTTCACACTGCTCAGCGATGGCCAGTTCAGTGATGGAACGCCTGCACCGCTGAGCGCCACGGCGCGAGTGACGATCGTTCGCGTCACTCCGTTCGGTGCCAGTGGGATCGTCGTACATCAGGATCAACCCGAGATCCAGACGGGAATGGCGGCTCGTCTCACAGCGAAGATGCCATAACCGGATGTCGTAATAACGATGTCACTATGCACGACGCCGGCTTAGATTTGGCGTTTTGCCGACGGAGTTGTAGTGATTCAGATATTGGCTTGGGCACAGGTCGGCGTGGTGCCGACCACGCCTCTCGATATGGTGGTCAGCGCGACCGCGCCAACGAAGATCGTACTCGGCGTCCTCATCGCGTTGTCGCTCGTCAGCTGGGCGATCATGTTTGCGAAGTGGGCGCAATTCCGTGGAATAACGCGCAAGTCGAGTGCGTTCATGCTCAACTTCGAGCGTGCGTCGTCGTTCGAGGCGGCAGTGGATGCCGCGCGGCAATCGAGTGATCTGCCGCACGGCCGCATACTGCGCCGTGCGAGTGAGTTCCTGCGCGAGGTAACGCCCGCGCTCGCGGCCACTGCGGGTCGCGCAGCGAAATTCAGCGGGTCACAGGTCGAAGCTCTCCGGCTCGTGCTCGACGCGGAGACCAACGCCGCGCGGGACAGACTCTCGCGCTACGTCCCGTCGCTCGGCACCATCGGGTCGGTGAGCCCGCTCATCGGTCTCTTCGGCACCGTGCTTGGCGTCATCGAGGCGTTCATCGGAATCGCGTCACAGGGCTCGGGCAACATCGGTGCTGTTGCGCCCGGCGTGGCAGAGGCACTGATAGCGACCGCCGCCGCGCTTGCCGTCGCAATCCCGGCCGTGTTCGGCTACAATCTGTTCGCAAACCGGTTGAATCGGATCGACAGCGAGCTGGAAGGCTTCGGCACGGAGCTCATCGCGCTCCTCGTGCGCGAGGGACGGATCTAGGTGGCGAACCGGGGCCGTCGGCGTGGTGAGCGTCTTCCGATCAACGCCGAGATCAATGTTGTGAGCCTGATCGACGTGATGATGCTGCTGATGGTCATCTTCATGATCACAGCACCCATCATGCAGGGCGGCGTCGATGTGGCGCTTCCCAAGGCCGAGGCGCGGCCGCTCGAAGCCAAGAGCGGATTGGTTGTGACGGTGAATCGTGCCGGTGAGATATTCGTCGACAAGGACAAGCTTACGTACGAGCAATTCCGGGCGAGCTTCAAGGCCCTGGCGAGCCAGCACGGGAAAAACGGCGTGTACCTTCGCGCCGATCAGGGTGTACCGTATGGCATGGTGGTGCGAGTACTGGCTGTAATGCGAGCGAGCGGGTCCACCGACGTCGGCCTCGTCGCCGAACCGGAGGACATGCCGCGTTGAATAGTAGCGAGCGCGATGGTGGACTCACCGGGTCGCTGGGTGTGTCCGCCGTGGTGCATCTGACGATTCTCGGGCTTGCCATCTGGGCACTCCGGCCAGGTCCGCCGGTGGTCCTTCCTCCGATCTACAAGGTCGATATCGTTGCGGCGCCACCCGGCCCGCGAGCCATTGGCGAGGTCACCCGGGCTCCGGCTCCGACGAACCCCGCTCCGACCCCGCCAAAGATGCGCGAGACACCGTCTTCGGTGCCGCCCGCGCCTAGCAAGGCCCCGCCAGCGCCCACTACGCGGGCGACGCCGGTAGAAGCTCCCCCAAAGAAGGCCGCGCCAGCGACCAAGGCGCCAAAGGCCGGAGGCGGGCCTACGGGGGGCCGTGGCACTGATGTCGCTACCGTACAGACTGCTGGTATCGACTTTCCATTTCCCGGGTATCTCAACAACATCGTTCGGCAGATAGCGCTGAACTTCCGCGTCCAGAACCCGAACTCCCCGTTGAGCGCGACGATGTCATTTCTCATTCACCGCGATGGCAGCGTCACGGACGTGAAATTCGTCCACCGGTCCGGAGTCTATTCGTTCGATCTGGAGGCTCAGGGCGCCATCGAGCGGGCTTCGTCGTCGTTCGGTCCGCTTCCCGACGGTTTCCGGGATGACGTCCTCCCCGTAGTTTTCAGCTTCGATCCTCGTTTCCTGCAGTGATGCAACTCAAACAAATACTTATTGCCGCGGTCGCCAGCTCGGCGCTCGCGTTGGCGCCGGCTGCGGCCCGCGCACAGAACCCGACGGTGCCAGAAGGCGTCCGCCTCGGACTCAACTATACGCTCGGCACCAAGCCCGGCGTGCTCGTGCTGCCCATGGATTCCACGGGCGGCGACTCGGTACGTGCGATACTTCAGCGCGACATCGACTACGACGATCGAGCGACGGTCATAACACTGGATGACCAATCGGCGCGCGCCATGATGCCCAAAACGGGTGACGACTTCAACTACCCGATCTTTGCGAAGCTCGGCGTCGTCGCCATCCTGCGCCCGCAGCGCTCGTTGACGGGCATCACCATCACGATGTATGACGTCGCGGCCAAGAAGCGAATTCAGATCGGCGGCTTTCCGCTCACGGATCAGGTCAACTCGCCCGCGTGGCGGATGGCCGTGCATCGCGCGAGCGATGAAGTCGAGCGCTGGATCTTCGGCACTCCCGGTGCAGCGACAACTCGAATCCTGTTCAGCGGCGGCGACAAGCAGATCTGGGTTATCGACAGTGATGGCGAGAACGCACGAAAGCTGACGTCCGTGACGCTCGCGATGTCGGCTGCATGGAGCCCGGACGCCACCAAGTTCGTCTTCTGCGGTTTCACGCCGAGCGGCTCGCAGATAGCTGTGTACAGCTTCATTACGGGCGATCTGCACTGGTTGAGCGGAACTGCGCGCGGTCTCAACATCACGCCGACCTATTCGCCGGACGGACGGACCATCGCGTACGCCAGCGGAAGCGAAGGCGGCACCGACATAATGGTGATGCAGGAGGGCGACGCGTCGCCGTCGCGCCGGATCACCGTCGGCAGGGGGAGCGATAATACATCGCCTTCGTTCAGTCCGGACGGGCGACAGATCGCTTTCATGTCCGGTCGCGCAGGCCACCCCGAGGTCTATACGATGGACGCCGACGGTACCAATCCTTCGTTGCTCACCGAATTCACGTACGGCGAGCAGGCCTATCGCGCGTCGCCCGACTGGGCGCCGGACGGCCGGCGGATTGCGTACGAGTCGCGCATCGACGGCAACTTTCAGATCATGACGATCGATATGCGGGACCGCTCGACCAAGCAGTACACGAGCGATGGCCAGAACGAAGATCCTGCGTGGGCGCCCGACTCGCGCCACATGGTGTTCTCATCGACGCGTACGGGACCACGCCAGCTGTGGGTGCTCGACGCGGAGTCAGGACGCATGCGTCAGCTGACTCACGCCGCCGGTGCGCGGCTCGCCGCGTGGTCGCCGATCCTCAAACCCTAACCCCTCGCGTCAATGCATCCGAGCAAAATCATAATCGCAGTCGTTGCGGTGACACTTGTCGCCGCGTGTCACAAGATTCCGGCTCCGCTCGCTCCCTCTCCAGTTGCGGGGAACGATTCGCTGGATCGCGCACGCGCCGATTCCATCGCGCGCGCGAACGCTGCGCGGCAGGCCGAGATCGCGAGAGCACAGGCGGAGCAGGACAGTCTGCGCGCAGTGCGTGAGCGGGAACAGCGCGAGGCTGCTCAGAACGCGGACGCGATGAAGGTGCTTGCCGCGACCATCTACTACGACTTCGACAAGGCCGATCTGACGGAAGCCGCACGGTCGCTGCTTCTTGCCAAGGTTCCGGTGTTGCAGGCACAGCCGACGATCCATTTGCGCATTACGGGGCACACCGACGATCGTGGCTCGTCCGAATACAATCTTGCGCTCGGTCTCAGACGCGCCGCTGAAGCAAAGGCGTTCCTGGTGAACAACGGCATCGACGCGAGCCGGCTCGAGATCACGAGCATGGGCGCGGAGCAGCCGGCGGTCCAGGGCGAGAACGAGGAAGCATGGTCGCGTAACCGTCGGTCCGAGTTCGCGCCGACATCTGGAGGAGCCAGTCAGTGAGAAAGATGATTCTCGCGACGCCGCTGGCGATGTTGTTCGCCGGCTGCTTCGCAACACAATCGGACGTGCAGGTGCTGCAGAGCGACATCCGCACGATGCGCGGTGAACAACTTGCCGCCGACTCCGCCCGGAAGATTCAGCTCGATCGCGCGTTGGCGAGCATGCGCACCGCAAACGATTCGCTCGACGCGCTGAGCACGCGCCTCACGCGCTTTCGTTCCGACATGACGTCGAGCATGTCGTCCGTACAGCAGCAGCTCCTGCAAGTGCAGGAGCTGACCGGGCAGAGTCAGCGCCGCATTCAGGAAGTGCGCGCGTCGCTCGAGGAGCGTCAGAGCGCGACTGCGGCCCCGGATTCGACCGGTGCGCCCGCAACACCGGGACCCAATGCGTTGTTCCAGGTCGCGCGCGAGCAGATGATGCAGGGAAGCAACGCCGCTGCGCGTCAGGCGTTTCAGGATCTCATTACCAAGTATCCCAAGTCGGATGTGGCACCCGACGCGGCCTTCTACATCGCGGAGACGTACGCCGCGGAAAACAATACCGCGGCTGCGGATTCGGTATACGCTCGGGTCGCATCGCAGTATGCCGGTTCGCCGCGGGCGGCGACGGCGATCTACAAGCGCGGTGTCGCGGCGCAGGCGGCCGGCAACGGCGACAAGGCGCGTGACCTGTTCAACCAGCTCATCAAGAAATACCCGCGCTCCGACGAGGCTGCGCTGGCTCGCGACCGCATAAAGACTATCAAGTAGCAGGCGGAGGCGATCGTGGCTAGGCGTCGCACGGCTGGCGGGATGGCCGAGATGGCGTTCCTCGATCACCTCGAGGAGCTGCGCCAGCGACTGTTCAGGTGTGCCGCGGCGTTCGCGTTCGGCGCGATCGTCGCGTTCCTGCTGTTCACGCAGGTGCCACACTTCGACGTCATCGAGTTCCTTTCACGCCCGATCACGCCGTACCTGCACGGCGCCAAGCTGATCTACCTGCATCCCGGCGACGCGTTTCAGATCGTGCTCGACGCCGGCTTCGCGCTGGCATTCATCATCGCGTCGCCGGTCATTCTGTACCAGCTGTGGGGATTCGTCTCCCCTGCCATGTACTCGCACGAGAAGAAGCTCGTCCTCCCCGTACTCGGCGGCATAGTCGTGCTCTTCATCGCAGGTGTGGCGATGGCGTTCACGCTGATCCTGCCGATGACGATCAAGTTCCTCGTCGGCGTTGAATCCACGGCACTCCAACCTATGATCGCGGCGTCGGAATATTTCGGCTTCGCGATCTACATGTGTCTCGCGTTCGGTGCCGCATTCGAGCTCCCGATCGTGATAATGGGCCTAACGGCGCTGGGGCTGACCAACCCCAACTTTCTCGCCAAGTACCGGCGGTACGCGGCGGTCGGCGGCCTCATCGTCGGCACTTTCATCACGCCGGACCCGACCGCGATGTTCGCGATCGCGATCCCCATGTATGGACTGTTCGAGCTCAGCATCGTACTGTCACGCATGGTATACAAGTGGCGCCAGCGACGTGAGACGGGGGACGACAGCGGATCAGTCGATGAGCCACCGCCGCCGCCACCACCGCCGGTTCGGGATGCACCGCGCCGGCTGGGAGCGCCGGCGTGATTCGGACATCGCTCTACGCGATCATTGTGGCCGCGCTCGGACTGAGCGCGGCTTCAGTCGTTGGCGCGCAGGGCGTCGATAACGCTGCACGAAAGCCGGTGCGCGATACCATCCCCAAGGCGGTGGCGCGCGATACTACGCCGAGACGCGACACGACCGCCAGGCGGGATACGACGGCCCGGGACAGCACGCGTCGCGACACTCTTCCGCAGGCAGCGCCACTCGTCACGTGGTCGTCGGATTCCGACTCGGTTGCGACGGCACTCATGAAGCGACCGGGGTTCCGCGCCACGCGCTATCAGGGCGACAACGTGGTGTTCGACGCGCAGGCCAAGGCGCTCAGGATCCGCGGCAAGCCGGCAGCGGTCGGACGCGACCAGACGATCGTGATCGGTGACACGGTGCTCTACAATGATTCGACCAAGTTCGTCACGGCCATGGGCGACACGGTGATTCTGCACGATCCGTCGCAGCAGACCGCCGACGTGATCGCGAGGGGCAAGGTCACCTACAACACCGCGCAGGGGCGCGGCACCGCAACGAATATCAGCACGTCTGTCGAGAGCGGACAACGGTATTATCTGTCCGGCAAGGAGACAGCGTTCGTGCGCGATACCACGCCTGCGAAGCGCAGTGCCTACTACGTACGCAACGGTATCATCACGAGCTGCGACGACAGCGTTCCGGACTATTACTTCAAGTCCAGCGAGATCAAGTTCGTCTCGAAGAACCTGCTCGTTGCACGTCCCGCGACTCTGTATGTTGGCGGTGTACCGGTCTTCTGGCTTCCGTTCCTTTTCCAGGACGTGCGAAACGGCCGGCGCAGTGGCATCCTCACACCACGTTTCGGGCTGAGTGAATTCGTTCGCAACAGCTCCGCTTACCGGCGTCATGTCGAGAACATCGGCTACTACGCCAACCTCGGCGATTACATGGACGCCGAGGCGTGGTACGACTGGCGAAGCAGTGCTCGCGGAACACTTTCGGACCCGGGCTTCTCGCGCATCAACGGCCAGTTCAGATATCGCTGGCTGGACCGCTTCATCACTGGCGGAATCGCAGCGAACCACCTTGCGCAGCCGGGCGGAGCCAGCAACACAGCGGTCACGTGGTATCACTCCCAGGAATTTTCGTCGACCAGTCGTTTCAGCGCGAACGTCAACTTCACCACCAACACCACGGTGCTGCAGCGAACCACGTTCAACCCGCAGCAGCAGCTCTCGGCGATCAGCTCCGACGTTCGGTACAGCAAGAAGGTTGGACCTTTTTCCATGGACCTCGGCGGGCACCGCGATCAGTACTCCGGCCGCACCCAGATCCAGGAGAACTATCCAACACTGAGCGTTACGAGTCCGACGATCGCGCTCGCCAGCTGGCTGGATTGGACCCCGAGCCTGAGCTTCCAGCGTCAGGCCAAGGTGAACATGGATGAGTCGCAGGCGCTGTTCTACCACTATTTCACGAACGCCGCGGGAGTGTCGGACAGCTCGCGCGTCAAGGCTTCGGAGACCACTCAATCGACGTCGTTCTCGACGCCGATCAGCATCCACGGATTCCGGCTGGATCTCTCGGGCAATGTGCAGAGCCTCGATCTCAACCACCCTGTAACGCGCACATTCGTCAGTCAGACAGACACCAGCCAGCGTTACAACCGGACGTTCGCGCGATCCGCGACGAATCAGGCCGACTTCAATTTCGCATTCAGTCTGCCGGGCTTCTTCCCCGGTACGCTCAATCTCAATCCGTCCGTTTCATTCCAGAACGTGTACGGCGGATCGTACTGGGTTCAGTCCGAGTTTTCCAATGGCCAGTGGGTGCATCAGAGCAAGCGCCCGACGTTCTCGCTCGGGGTCTCTCCGACGTTGTTCGCGCTGTTCCCCGGTATTGGACCGATCACGCGCATCAGGCATTCCATCACGCCGCGTATCAGCTTTGGATATTCGCCCGCCGGCCAAGTTCCCGCTGCGTACCTTGCCGCGATCAACCACTCCGCCAGCGGTTTCCTCGGGAGTATGCCGCAGGAGCAGATCACCTTTGGCCTGACGCAGGTGTTCGAGGCCAAGATGCGCTCCGACACCGGATCGTCGGACGAAGGGCGCAAGATAAAGCTGCTGGGATTGGACTTCTCCGCCGCGACGTGGGATTTCGAACGCGCCAGGGAAACGCACCGTACCGGGCTCACGACGAACTCCTTCACTTACAGCGCAACGTCGGATCTGCTACCGGGATTCAGCTTCAACAGTACCTATTCGCTCTTCCAGGGTGACACTCAGAGCGATACGGCACGGTTCAAGCCGTTTCGTGAGGGAATCAACGCGTCGTTCACGCTCAATGGACAGACGGGGATCGTCGCTGCCGTCAGCAGACTGTTCGGCCACGGGCCGGCGGTGGCGACGCCCACGCCGACGGTGGAGCAGAGTGAGCAGGATCAACTCGCGGCGCGACTCTCGTCGATGCCGGTAGCCGGCAGCTACCGGCGCGACATGCAATACGCGATCGACGATACACAGGGATGGTCGAGCCAGATCACATTCGCATCGACCCGCCAGCGCCCACCCGTCGGCGGCCGCGTCATCAACTTCGATCCTACCCTGGTGTGCGCGCCCTACTCGTCCAACCCGATCCTGTTCGAGCAGTGCCGGCAGACGACACTCCTCAATCCGCAGACGACGGTCAACAACACAAACGACCCGATCGGCGGCGGCGTCTTTGTCCGGGTTCCGCCACGCGAGACGTTGAACGCGAACACTACCTTCCACATCACGCAGAAGTGGTCTGCAAGCTGGGGGACGCTGTATGACGTTGTAAACCACGCATTCGCGAGCAATCAGGTTACACTGCAACGCGATCTGCACGACTGGCGCGCCATATTCTCGTTCAGTCAGAGTCCCAATGGCAACTCGTACTTCAGCTTCATGATTGGCAACAAGGCCCAGCCGGACCTCAAGTTCAACTACGACAAGCCCACCTACCGGCAGCAGGACATTCGTTAACCGTTGTTATCAGCTCGCTTCGCGCCGTGGGACGTACCGATCTTCCTGGCCAAATACGCATATCTCACACTGGTCCGGAAACCGATCCTGGTGCACTTCGAGGTGACTCTTCGCTGCAACGCGCACTGCGGTTTCTGCGACTACTGGAAGACGGACTCATCGGAGCGCGACAACGAGCTCAAGAGCTTCGCCGACGCCGCGCGCTTCTTCAATCCCATGATGATCACGTGGACGGGAGGCGAGCCGACGCTGCGACGCGACCTCGAAGATCTCGTATCGGCGGTGGACCGTGCGATTCGCGTGAAGTACATGACGCTCATCACTCATGGCGGGATGCTCACGCCCGAGCGCGCGCAATCCCTCTGGGATGCAGGAATAAACCAGTTCAACATCTCGCTCGATTTCCTGGATGAGCGGCACGACGATGCCCGCGGCATTCCGGGGCTCGTCGACAGGATCATGCGCAACGTTCCCGCGATGCGCGAGCGTGGCATCGACGCGATCCGCTTCAACACCGTCATCAAGCGGTCCAACGTCGGTGAGCTCGTTTCGATCGTGCACCGCGCCGCCGAACTCGGCGTTGGAGTCAACTTCAGCTGCTACACCGACAGCAAGAACGGCAACGCCGAGGGGCTGATTCCGGAATCCGAAGTCCGGCATCTCGAAGAGGTCATAGCCGAGCTCCTCGCGTTCAAGCGCGAGCGCCGCGGCATCATCACCAATTCGGATTATTACCTGGAGCAGATCCCCCGCTATGTCCGCGGGGAAACGTCCGAGCCGTGCCGGTCTGGCATCCGAACCATCCATATCGACCCCGCCGGCTACGTGAAGCGCTGTCCGGATTTCCCGGTCGACTTCCACTGGCGTGACTTCCGGAAGTATGAACCAGTCAACTGCAATGCATGCTACTACGCCTGCCGCGGCGAGGCTCAGGCGCCATTGCGCCTCTCCCGGATACGCGATGTCATGGCATCTCCGCTCGATCACCAGACCACTTAAGGGACCGGTCATTCTGGCCGACCTCACGCGCTCTCGTTAACTTCCCCTTGAAATGTCCAAGTCCGCCCAGCTCAAGAGGAAAGCTGCCGAATTCGAGCAGAAGCGACAGTACGATCGTGCCCTCACGTCCTACGCGCAGGCCATAGAGGCCGCGGCCGGAATCCCCGACGAGCTGGATATCCCGCTCTACAACCGGGTCGGCGACCTGCACCTGCGCCTGGGCGAGCTGGACAAGGCCGTCGCCTACTACGAGACAGCCGTAGACCTGTATTCCGAGGGCGGCTTCTTCAACAACGCCATCGCTCTCTGCAACAAGGTGCTCCGCCACGCACCTGACAGGTCCGTCATCTACTACAAGCTCGGAAAGATCAGCGCCAAGAAGGGCTTCAATTCCGATGCGAAGCAGAATTTTCTGGAATATGCCGCCAGGATGGAGAAGGCAGGCGACATAAGCGAGGCCTTCCGCGCCCTCAAGGAATTCGCCGATCTCTGCCCCGGGCAGGACGACGTCCGTCTGATGCTGGCGGAGCAGCTGGGACGCGCCGGTCGCACGCAGGAGGCGCTCGAGCAGCTCCAGATCGTTTACGAGGCGATGTTGTCGGAGGACCGCGGCGCGGAGGCGGCGGCAACGCTGGAGCGTATTCGCACTCTCGATCCGGACTTTGCGCCGCAGATCGGAATGTCGCGTCAGGAAGCCAAGCGGGAAGGGCTGGTCTTCATCGATGTCGACTACGGTAAGCATGGCGGAAAGCAGTCCGGCTCGGCCGAGGAGGCGGTGTCCCGTCCGCTCTCCGCACAGGGCTTCGACGACGTCGAGCTGCCGCCGCCGGCCGATATGCGTTCGGAGCGAACTCTCGACGAGTCGCCGCTCGCCGGCCTGACTCCTCTCGAAGACCCTCTGACGTCGATGATCTCCGAGCAGGCACGCGCTCCGGGACCGACTCTGGACGAATTCGAGGCGACATCGTTCAATACGAGTGTCCCCGACCACGAGATCGAACCGCTCGCGATCGAGCACACGTCGTACGACACGTTCGCGCCGCCGCCGGCTGAGGACGAGTCGGCGTTGGGCGCTGCGGCCGATCAGTCGGCCGCAGGCACCGAGGAGCCGCCGCAGGTCGCCGACCACCCCGACCAATCCATGGCCGATGCGCTCACCGGATATGTCGCGGCGCTGTCGAGCGATGTCGGTGAGATGCAGGGCGGATTGCCCGATGATCTCGGTGTTCTTCCCGTCGATGCAGTGCGTGAAGAGCAGGCGGCGTCGCAGAAAGCCGCACGCACCGATGATGATTTCGTCGACCTCAACGAATGGCTTCTGGAAGGCGAGCCCCCAAAGAATCCGCGCATGACCGCGGAGGAAGAAGCGAAGACACCCGGCGACGTACAGACGGATTTCTCGGAGATGCTCGAGACGTTCAAGGCCGGCGTCGCAGCCAACGTCGACGAGAGCGATTCCGACAGCCATTACGATCTTGGCGTCGCGTACATGGAGATGGGATTGTTCGACGAAGCGATCGCGCAGTTCCAGAAAGCGATGCGCGGCGACGCGTCTCCCGAGCGACGAGTTCGCGCATACGAGTCGCTCGGACAGAGCTTCATCGAGAAGAACGAGTATCAGGTCGCGATCAGCTCGCTCGGCGGTGCACTCAAGGAATCCGGACTGAACGACACCAAGCTTGTCGGCGTGCTGTACCTGCTCGGCTACGCAAGCGAGAAACTGGAACTGTGGCAGAACGCTGAAGGTTACTACCGCCGTGTTTTCGCGGTGGATATTCACTTCCGCGACATCGGTGAGCGATTGAAACGCGCCGAGCAAATGGCGTGACGGCGCGGTCAGTCGACGCGCCGGAGGCGGGTGACGGTCTGCGCGTAGTGACGCTGGAAGATGTGCAGGCGCCCGTGCGCGACGATCTGGAGCAGGTTCGCGAGGAGATGGAGCAGGCCATCACGCGCGACATTCCAATGCTCGCCATCGCCGCGCGGCATCTCCTTGCAATGAAAGGGAAGATGTTTCGTCCCACGCTCGTGCTGCTTTCCAGTCACACGGCCGGCACCCCGACACGCGATGCAGTCGTCGTCGCATCGGTCGTAGAGATGGTGCATCTCGCCACCCTCGTGCACGACGACGCCGTCGATCACTCCATGCTGCGGCGCGGCATGCCGACGATCAACTCGTTGTTCAGCGACCAGATCTCGGTGATCATGGGCGACTTCCTGTACTCGACCGCGCTGACACAGCTCGTTGCGCTCGATAACATGGCCGCGATTCGCGCCCTCGTGGACGCATCGACGCAGATGTCGGTCGGCGAACTGTCGCAGCTCTCGACGATCGAGCCGCTCAGCTTTTCCGAACAGGATTACGAATTTCTGATCCGCTCCAAGACGGCGTCGCTGATATCGGCCGCATGTCGCGTCGGCGCGATGTGCGGCGCTCCCGCTCACGTGGATGCACTGGCCGAGTACGGTGATGCGCTCGGAATGGTCTTCCAGATCACCGACGATCTGATCGACTACACCGAAGCGTCCGAAACGACGGGAAAGCCCAGTGGACTGGATCTGCGGGAGCACAAGGTCACCTTGCCGTTGATCGCAGCTCTTCGATCCATGTCGGCGACGGAGCGCAGTCGCGTCAATGCGCTGTTCCAGGTAACCGATCCTGCTGACGACGATGTCGCCGACGTGGCGCGCATCGTCGTGGAGCTGGGTGGGCTGGAGTACGCGCGCCAACGGGCCGCCGAGTATGCCGAAAAGGCGCGAACAGCGCTGCTTGGCCTTCCTGCAACGTCCGCCCGAGACGCCCTCGGCGCGGCCATCCTCTACGTAATGGAGCGACACGCCTGATGCCACCACGCGGAGCCGCCCGAAAGGGCGCATTCTTTTACGGGATGGTCCTGGCAACAGGATTCATCGCAGGTGGCCTGCTGACGCAGGTCTCCCGGCGCTTTCTCCCGCCCAGTGCGGTCAAGGAGTTCTTCACGACCGGGGTGACGCCTTCTTTCGGCCCGCTGACCGTTGACCTCGTGATCCTCAAATTCGCCATCGGCCCGGTCGCGGTCGATGTGTCACTTTTGAGTCTCCTGGGGGTACTTCTGGCGTACCTGATTGCGCGTTCGTTATTTTAGAGCGGATATATTGTTGGACGTAGGCAGCGAACTTTTTTCCCCGTCAGGGAGTTATGGAAATGCCGCATTTCAGTTTCATGGAACTGGTCATCATCATGGTGGTGATCCTGCTTCTATTCGGCGCCAAACGCATCCCTGAGATTGCTGGCTCCGTAGGCAAGGGAATCAAGGAGTTCAAGAAGGAGATGAACGACATCGAGCGGAACGTGACCAACCGCGATGCCGGCCCTCCGCCGCGCCTTACCTCGGAAGATCTGCAGCGTCCATCGACATCCCAGACCACCGACTCTGAATCGACGCGTGAGCCGCGCAGATTGATCTAGGGAGCGATTAAGAAATCGGAAAGATTTTACAAAAGGGGGGACGAGCGGCAATTCGCTCGTCCCCCTTTTCTCATCCGAAGGATCGGTCATCCCCGCGGAAGGCGGGGATGACGACTGGGGCCAATCATGAGGAGCTGCGCCGCATCGCCGCTTCGACTTCCTTGCGGCGGTCGGTGATTTTTGCGGCCGACTTGAGGTTCGCGATGAATTCCTGAATCCGGCCCTGTTGCATGGAGCTCAGGTACTGGCCACGCAGCTGATCCTTGGCCGCGTCGAAGGTCTTCCGATCGGCATCGACGCGTCGATTCACCTCTATCACGTATACCGCCTCGTCCGTGACGATCGGCTCGCTCACAGTACCCACGGGAAGCGCAAACGCCGCACCCACGATCCTCGATGCATTCGGTGCGTCGGGGATTCCGGAGACGCGCGTGAACGCGTCGGTCCTGACCACCCGGGTGTTCAACAACTGACCAGCCTGCGCCAGTGAGCTCGCCGACGCCGCGATTGCGAACTTGCGAGCCGGATCGACCTGCTTCTGAACCGCCTTCTTGCGTGCGAGCAACAGCTTGATGTCACGCTTCGCAGCATCGAGCGACGGTGTTCCACCAGGCGTCAGCGCATCAAGCCGGGCCAGATAATAACCAGCGTCGTCGTCGTACAGATCGCTGCTCTCGCCCACCTTCGCTCCGCCGAAGGCCCACGCAGAAACGCTCGGCACCTGCTGCCCGTTGTACACGAGCGTCTGGCCTTCAGTCACGTCGGCCGTGTATGTCTTGAGACCGAGCGTCTTGACCGCCGCATCGAACTTGTCCGGCGTTTCACTGGACGCGGCCATCTTGGCGAGCGTGTCAGCCTTGCGGTCCGTGCGATCCGCATCCGAGTCGCTCTGGGCGATGTGAAGCAGGATGTGGTGCATCGCGAGCGTATCGCCGTTGCGCGAATCGAGGCGAATGAGATGATATCCGAACTGCGTGAGCACGGGCGGTGAAATCTCACCCGGCTTGAGCGCCGCGGCAGCTGTCTCGAAGGCAGGAACGAATCGGCCCTTGACTCCCTTGCCGAGATCACCGCCGCGTACCGCCGACGCGGAATCGACAGATTCGGCCTTGGCTGCATCTTCGAACTTCACCGCGCCACTGACGATACTGTCGCGCAACGCGATCGCGTGATTTCTCACTGCCGCTGAATCGGCCGCCGTGATCGTTCGCGGAATCTCGGTGAACGTAACACGGGCACGTCCGGTGCGCGCCATGTCCTTCTTGTGCGCGTCGTAGTACGCGCGAATCTCCGCATCGCTCACAGGCTCGGCGGCGACGTCCGCATCGCTCGGCACGAACGCCGCATAGCTGATTGCGGCACTGTCGTGCGCATCGCGGTAGTTCATCCACAGCGTCGCATCCGAGATCCAGAGTCCGGACGTTATCTGCTGATACAGTTTCTGCTTTGGAATCGCGTCCCGATAATAGCTCTCGAGCTGCAACAGCAGTCCGCTCTGCTTGGCCGTGGGGCTGGCGAGAAAGCGTTGATACTTCTCGAGATCGAACTGTCCGTTGGTCTGCAGCTCGGGGTCCTGCATGAGCTGCGGCGGCGGACTGTACTTGGCCGCGTTGGTGAGCTCGTCCACCGAAACGGTGATTCCGCGCCGGCGCATCTCCTGGCTCAGCAGTGCGTCGCTCACGAGCTGGTCGAAGGCCTGATTCTGAATCGCATCGCGCTCGTCCAGCGAGATCGACTCGCCGCTCGACGCGGTCCGCTGCTGTTCCAGCTGCGATGACAGAGCCTGCCAGGTGGTTACGAGGATGTCCTGCCCGTTGACAGTCGCCACAGCCGTGGTCGATGTTATCGGGGCACTACCGAAGAGGCCGGACGATTCGTATAGAAGGAATCCGCCGATGAAAGCGACGGTGACGAAAATCCAGATGTATTTTGCGGAACTCCGCATCGATTGTAGCATAGCCCGGTAAGCTGTT
>DATNCZ010000350.1:0-15352 GCA_035553335.1 Gemmatimonadaceae bacterium | reverse complement strand
ACCGGTCCGGTGAGCTTGAGCGGCTGCGTCACGCCCGGAAGATTGTACGTTACGGCGACACCACCCAGAACGGTCGGGAAGTGCAGGATCGCGCCACCCTTCGCCTTCGCGAGCTGCTCGTCGGTCATCGGCCCGTCAGTTGCGCCGAAATCAACGATCTCGTCGGACAGCTGACGGATACCACCGCTGGAGCCGATCGACTGGTAGTTGATCTTCACTCCAGTCTTCGCCGCGTACATGGCGGCCCACTTGGAGTAGATCGGGTACGCGAAGCTCGATCCGGCGCCAGTGAGGTTGGTTGCTTGCGCGCACGCTATCGAGATGCATGCGCCTGACATCACCGCAGTCAGTGCCGCAATACGAACAGGTCGAATCACAGGGTACTCCGTGAGAGGGTTTGAACAACGTCTAATACTCACTCTCGCACATCACGGAATTCACCGTGGTTCCGTAACGGCTATGTCACGGCTGTTCCTTCATCCCTCGCGCGGCGTCGAAACCGCGGCCGGAAACGAGGCGCTCACGGTTGTACCGCGTCCGAGCACGCTCTCGGCGCGCACCGTTCCTCCGTGCGCTTCCACGAGATGCTTCACGATCGCCAGTCCGAGCCCCGTTCCGCCCTTGTCGCGCGAACGCGCCTGGTCGGCGCGGTAGAATCGTTCGAAGATGCGCGGCAGGTGCGCAGGCGCAATCCCGACTCCGGAGTCTCTCACGCCGACCACAGTGTACCCGCCTTCGTCGCGATGAGCGAAGACCGTGACGGTACCATGTGATGTATGGCGGACGGCATTCTCCACGAGGTTGGAGATTACCTGGCGCAGTGCCGTGCGGTCCGCATACACCCAGCGTGCATCGTTCGATACCTGCGCCTCGGTTATGACGTCATTGGCCGTGGCGACTTCGGCGCTGGAGGCGATCGCTTCCGCAGCGACGGCAGCGACGTCCACGTTCACCGGCCGCGGTACCCAACCGCCCGACTCGATGCGCGACAGGTCCAGCAGCTCGTCCACGATGCGTTGCATGCGCGCAGTGTTGGATTGTATCAACGATGCGAATCTGATGCGATCATCCTCTTCCACGCCGGGCTCGGCGAGTGTCTCGGCGAATCCGCCGATCACGGTGAGAGGCGTGCGCAGCTCGTGCGACACATTCGCGACGAAATCCCGCCGCATTGCTTCCAGTCGCCGCGTCCTGGTAAGGTCTGTGAGGGCGAGTACCGCGCCACCATCCGGTAACGGCCGTGCCGCCACGGCCACCATCCGTCCCGATACTTCCATGGGTTCAGCGTCGGACGCGACGCCGTTCAGTGCACTCTCGAGTGCCGTGTGCAGCTCCCGCTCACGTGGTATGTGATCCACAGAGAAGGGTACCTGATCATGAATGCCGAGCATCCCGCGCGCGGCCGTATTGATGCGTAACACGGAACGGCGAGCGCTGACTGCGAGTACGCCTTCACTGAGCGACTCCACGACCGCCGACACCAGAGCCTCGTCATCCTGCAACGCCTTGAGACGCGCACCCAGCTGCTCCGACAGACTGTACAGCGCGCGCGCCAGGTCGCCAACCTCGCCGGGCGCCGACAGCGATGGCCGGCGCGACAGGTCGCCGTCGGCGATGGCGCGCGCGACGTCGCGCAGTTCCACTACGGGACGAGACACGGTTCGGGCGAATACGATCGCGAGCAACAGCGCGATGGCCGCAGCAGCCGCACCGGCGAATGCCACGTCGCCCAGCGCAGTGTTGAATATCGTGTCGAACGACGCAGTGCTCTGTGAGACGCGCGCTGCACCGAGCTGCGCCGGTACCGCGACGTACACCTCGTCGTCTCCTTCCGACGGACTGAGCCTGCGTGATGTACCGATCCGGCCCGCGAAGGCGGCGATCACCTCCGGTCTTCCAGAGTGGTTCTGCAACCCGGCGACACCAGCAGAATCGAACTGCGAGTCTCCGAGCACGACTCCATCGCGACGGATCAGCGTTACCCGATGGCCAAGCGTTCTTCCAGCATCGTGAGCCAGATCCGGTGCGTTGACGCCGGCTGTCCATTGCGACGCCACGAACTGAGCCTCGCGCGCGAGCTCATCGGTACGCTCGGCGGTGAGACGCCTGTGCAGCTGCCCATCCATGATGAACGCGACCGTCAACGTCAGCGCAATGATTATTGCGAGTGACGAAAGCAGTATGCGATTGGCGAGCCTCACAAGCTCCTCGGCGGCGCCGCATTGATTCGATATCCAAAGCCGCGTACGGTCTCGATCATGTCGCCCGATGCGCCGAGCTTGGTGCGAAGTCGCTGTACGTGCATGTCCACGGTGCGTGTCTGTATGTCCGGAGCAGCCTCCCACACTGTTTCCAGCAGCAACGTGCGCGCAAGCACGCGCCCACGACGTTCTGCCAGTGTCAGGAGGAGCTTGTATTCGGTGGGAGTGAGATCGATCAGATCGCCATCGACTCGCACTTCGTGAGCAGCGCGGTCAATCCTCACTGCTCCCACCCTGACCACGTCGCTCTGTACCGCGGCGGGTGCGCGAATCCGCCTGAGGATCGCGCCAACGCGGAGCGTGAGCTCCTGCGGTGAGAACGGCTTGGTGAGATAGTCGTCGGCACCGAGTTCCAGGCCGCGCACCCGATCGGGTTCGTCGCGTCGTGCGGTAAGCATCAGAACCGCTATGTTCGCAGTGGCGGGATCCGCGCGCAGTTTCTCGATGACGTCGAATCCCGACATTCCGGGAAGCATGAGGTCGAGTACAATGAGCGCAGGCGACTCGGCGCCGGCCTTCGCCAGTGCCTCCGGTCCCGTGCTGGCCGTCGAGACACCATAGCCCGCGCGGGCGAGATGGTAAGCGACAAGAGCGACTATATCCGGTTCGTCGTCGACGACCAGTATTCGCTCCGTAACTGCGCCGTTGTCGTCGTTTCCAGACATCATGATCGCCACGAAAGTTCGCTTCCCGGAGGCATCGATGGGAGCGTGGATCTGTCACGAAGGTGTATCAACCCCGGCCGGCCCGCGGTTTCGGGCCATTGCCGTCCCCGATAACTTATCCTGATGTTCGGACCTGACCGTCGAGGGCTGCTGCTTTGCGCCGCCACCGCACTGCTGGCGCCAGCCGCCCTGCTGGGCGGCCAGCCGGCTGATACGGGATGCCGCCCCGGTGTCGAAGTCACTCTGCGCATTGCGGCGACAACGGATGTGCATGGGCACATTCGCGGCTGGGACTACTACGAGAACCGTGCAGATCCCCAGAGGGGACTCGCCCGGGCCGCGAGCATCGTCGATTCAGTTCGGAGCGCCAACCGGGGGAGGGTAATCCTCGTCGACGCCGGAGACATGCTCCAGGGTACGCCGCTCGCATATGTCGCTGCAAGGATGTCCACGACGGGGAACAACCCAATCGTCGCAGCAATGAATTCGATGCGCTATGACGCCGCGGCCATCGGGAATCACGAGTTCAACTACGGCGTCCCGTATCTCGACAGCGCGATTGCCCATGCGCGGTTTCCGATGCTTGCTGCGAACGTGACTCGAACGGGACAGCCGCATGCGTACAGATCGTTCACCATCGTCGAGCGCGCGGGGGTGAGAGTCGGAATCGTGGGAGCGACAACGCCTGGATCCAATCTGTGGGATTCGAGCAACCTCGCAAACGCGAAGATGCACGTCGGCGATATTGTGCCAGCGGTTCGCGCTGCAGTTGCGGAAGCGCGCAAGGCGGGCGCGGACGTCATAGTCGTCGTGCTGCATTCCGGTCTGGACGAGCCCTCCAGTTACGACACCGTGAGCACCGGTGTCGCGAGCGAAAACGTCGCTGCACGCGTTGCCGCCGAAGTACCGGGAATCGCGGCGGTGGTCTATGGACATTCGCACCGTGAGAATCCCGGCCGGATGATCGGGAACACGCTCGTGATTCAACCCAGGAACTGGGCCACGAGCGTTGCAGTGGTGACTCTGCCGATGACCTGCAGCGCGCGTCGCACGTGGACGAGCGCTGCCGCAAGTGGTGCTGTGATCCAGAGCAATGACCATCCGGAGGACGCACGCGTCGTTGCCGCGGTACGACAGGCGCATCGGGCAACTGTGCGGTATGTGAACTCCGCAATTGGCTCGACGCCGGATGCCTGGCGCGGTGATTCTGCTCGCGTAGAATCGACCGGCATCACGGGCTTCATTCTGGACGTCGAGCGGCGCGCCGCCAACGCCGACATCGCGTCCACCGCTGCGTTCGACCTTCACGCGAGGCTCGGCCCGGGCCGCATCACGGTCGCGCAGCTGGCTCGGTTGTATCCGTACGACAACACGCTGCGCGCCGTCCGAATCAGCGGTGCACAGTTGAAACAGTACATCGAGTTCAGCAGTCGCTACTACCTGACCGACGCAAGCCGGTCACTCGTAGTAGACACGTCAGTCGCTGGTTACAACTTCGACGTCGTCAGTGGGGTGAATTACGCGATCGACGTCAGTCGCCCGGTCGGCGAGCGCGTTACGGTGCTCACTTTCCGCGGCAAGCCGGTTGCTGCGACCGACTCGTTCACCCTTGCATTGAGCAACTATCGCCAGACCGGCGGCGGAGGCTACTCGATGCTTCGAGGTGCGCCAGTCGTCTATGACAGACAGCAGGACATCCGTCAACTCCTCATCGATGAGGTGCGACGCAAGCACACGCTTCGTGAAGCAGATTACAACGCACACAACTGGTCATTCGTGAAACCCGGAACGACACATTGACTTCTCCCTTCCTTATCTTCGTGGACGGCACGCCCGTCTCCGCCATCCCGGGCCAGACCACGCTCGACGCCATTGCGGCATGGAACCCGGAGGTGGCAGGATTGCTCGGAAATACGCGCAATCTTGCCGATAGCCGCGGCCTCCCCGCCGATCCCGGACTGCCCGCGTACGCTGGTGCAATTTTTCGAGTCGTAAGCGCGCGGCAATCCGGTGTCCCGGATGAGGTCTCGCCAGAGTGACGGGGCGCGACAGAAACCGGCAACTCGGGGACGCAGTTTCAGCAGACGACCTGCGCCGCATGCCCAAAGCCGAGCTCCACTGCCACCTCGACGGCTCGCTTCGACCCGAGACGATGCTGGATCTCGCGCGCGATCACGGTATCACACTTCCCAGGGATGATGCCGAGTCGTTGCGCAGATACATGTGCGCCGACAACGTCACCGACCTGGGCGACTACCTTCATCGCTTCGATACCACGATCTCGATTCTCCAGACTGCACCGGCACTGGAGCGCGTCGCATACGAACTCGTGGAAGATGCGAGCAGGGATGGTCTGCGCTATATCGAGATCCGGAACGCACCGCATCTGAATATTGGCGCCGGCCTCACGGTCGATGAGGTAATCGAAGCGACTCTGCGCGGGCTGCGACGCGGTGAGCGCGATTTCGGAACCGTCGCGCGTTTCATCACCTGTTCACTGCGTCACTGGGATCCCGCTCGCTCGCTCGAAGCCGCGCAGGCTGCTGTGCGGCACATGAGATCCGGCGTCGTTGGTTTCGATCTCGCCGGCGCTGAAGCGGAGTTCTCCGCGGCCGATCATGCCGCGGCATTTGCCTACGCACGCAGGCACTTTCTCCGGGTAACGTGCCACGCGGGCGAGGCTGCCGGTCCGGTCTCGATCGAGAGCGCGCTCTTCGACTGCAATGTGTCGCGTCTGGGGCACGGCGTACGCGCAGGCGAGGATCCTGCGTTGCTGGACTATATCCGGGACCGGGGCATCACACTCGAAATGTGTCCCACGAGCAACGAGCAGACGCACGCGGTGCCGAGCTACAGGCAGCATCCGATCAAGCGCTATCTCGATTCAGGAGTGCGCGTCACGATCAACACCGACAGCCGTCTGATAAGCGACGTCACGCTCAGCGACGAATACGCCAGAGCGGTGAACGAGCTTGGCATGACGATCGCCGATCTCTGCCGCTGCGTTCTCAACGCGTGCGAGGCGTCGTTCCTGCCATTCGCCGAACGCGCACAGCTCATTGCGTCGGTGCGGACGGATCTCGCGCGCGACTGGGGATATCAATCGTGAGACCATACGGCGGCGAGGCGGCGCGCGAGGCGGCATCGACCATCCTGCCGCTCATTGGAGACATTGCCCCGACAGTTGCGATAATCCTTGGCTCCGGGCTGGGCGGTCTCGTCGACGATGTTCGCGATCACGTCACGATACCGTATGGAGAGATTCCGGGACTGCCTGGGGTGGGCGTGGAAGGACATGCCGGCAAGCTCGTGATCGGCGACATCGAAGGCAGAAAGGTGGCGGTGTTTGCGGGCCGATTTCACGCCTACGAGGGCCATCCGCCACAGCTCACGGCCTTCCCGGTTCGCATCGCTCACGCGCTCGGAGCACGTACACTATTTGTCTCGAATGCGGCCGGCGGCGTGAACAAGAGCTTCGTCGCGGGCGACCTGATGGTCATCGAAGACCATCTCAACCTCACCTTCACGTCACCACTTACAGGATCCGCGGAGCCGGGCGAGACCCGATTCCCCGACATGTCGAATGCGTATGATCCGGTCCTGCGCGCGCAATTGCATGCTGCAGGATCGCGTCTCGGGATGGAGCTGCGCGACGGTGTCTATGCGATGCTGCCAGGCCCCGCCTACGAAACGCCCGCGGAAGTAAGGATGCTCCGCACGCTCGGCGCCGACGCGGTGGGAATGTCCACTGTGCCGGAAGTCACGATGGCGCGTACGCTGGGCCTGCGCGTGGCAGGCGTGAGCTGCATCACGAATGCTGCAGCCGGCATCGAGCAGACCCCGCTGGCTCACGCCGAAGTTCTCGAGACGACCGCACGCGTGGCAGCGCAATTTCAGGCGCTGGTGCGCGCCTTCGTGCGTTCGCTCTGACGTCGCGCGGGCGCTATGCGCCCGCGCTGTCATGCACGACCGTCGCTACTTGGAAATCGGTGCAGCCGGCAGCGTCGCCAGCCGGTCCTTGAAGGTGTGAAAGTTCTTCGAGTCCTTGGTGAGCGACGCCAGTTGCTGCGGGGTGAGCGTATTGATCAGCTTCTGGACGTCTGCGATGCGATCTTCTTCGAGTGGATGTGTCGCGAACCATGCGTCCACCGTGCCCGGGCTTTTCTGTCGTTCGTCGATCAACGTCTGGAACATCGTCACCAGTCCTTCCGGTGATATTCCGGCCCGGACCACGTTCCTGAATCCTTCCTCGTCCGCTTCGGCCTCGTCGCCACGGCTGAATTTTGCGAACAGCGCAGTCGCGCCCACGTTTATCGCCGTTCCCGTCGCCTGGTTGTTGCAGACACCGGTGAGCACGCACGCGAGCGTGATGCCGATATTCGCGCCCTGCTCCTGTTGCATCTGCTTCACCGTGTGACGCTTCACCACGTGTCCGATCTCGTGGCCCACCACACCCGCCAGTTCATCCATGGTCCTGGCGCGCTCGATCAGGCCACGGTTGACATACACGTATCCGCCCGGCACGGCAAACGCATTGACCTCCGAGCTGTTGACGACGAAGAAATGCCAGTCGAGATCGCGGCGACTCGTCACGTGCGCGATCGAATCGCCGAGCACGTTGATGTAGCGCACTATCTCGGGATCGTTTATGAGCGGCAGCTGCTGCGCTATCTGCGCGGAATACTGCTGGCCCATCTGGACTTCCTGCTGTTGACTGACGGCACACCCGCACAGCATGACGGCCGCAATCAAAGTCACTATTCGTTTCATTCAGGATCTCACTGTAGATTTCCGCTGCTACTGGCAAAAGCTATTCCATGCATACACACCAACAACCCCCAAGCCCGCACTCGTGAAGTCGCTCACCGTCGCCCGCGATCTGCAACGCCGGCGCGCGCGAGAGCGCACGAGCCTGTTCACCGCCGAAGGCGTTCGTTGCGTGGAGGAATTGCTGGCGTCTCCGCTGCGCATCCGCTCGGCACTCGTTGCCCCTGGCCTCCGCGAAACCGATCGCGGCGGCGCACTCGAAGCCGCCCTGCGCTCGGCGGCCGCCAGTCACGGATTCGACGTCGATGAAACGACTGACGCCGAACTGGCCGCTGCGTCGGGTACAGATACACCACAGGGCATCATCGTGATCGTCGAGCAGCCCGAACGATCGTTCGAAAACATCGCAAGGCCGCATTTGATCCTCCTTCTGGACGGAATCCAGGATCCTGGCAATGTCGGGACGATTCTCCGGACCGCTCAGGCATTCGGCGTCTCCGCGACGATTGCGTTGCCGGGAACGGTGGACCTTTTCAATCCGAAAGTCGTGCGCGCCGCGATGGGGGCGCTCTTCTCGCACGTCGCCTTTCACGCAACGGTAAGCGGTACGTTGGAGTTTCTCAGGGACAGGGCGATCCCGATCTGGGCCACGAGCGTCGGCGGCGAGCCGGTCCATGCGCCGGGTGGCGACAGTGACATTGCAATCGTCGTTGGAAACGAAGGAAGCGGAGTGTCGAGCCAACTCGCCGACGCTGCCAGTCGCACCGTCGCGATCCCGATTCGCGCCGTGGAATCACTCAACGTTGCAGTCGCCACAGGGATTCTCCTCTATGCCGTTACAAGAGTATGAGTGACGTGCTGATCGCCGCGGTCTTCGCGTTTCTGATCGGCGCGTGCATCGGCTCGTTTCTCAACGTCTGCATTGCGCGCTGGCCCGCCGGAATGTCGATAGTAAGGCCGCCATCGCGCTGCCCGGCTTGCGAGCGCCCGATTCGCGCATACGAGAACGTCCCCATCTTTGGATGGATCGCGCTGCGTGGACGCTGCGCTGGTTGCAAGTCGGCGATATCTGTGCAGTACCCGCTGGTCGAGCTGCTCGTCGCACTCGTCTGGCTCGGCGCCGTCCTCCTGTTCGGTCCGACACTGCTCGCATTGCGCGTAGCCGTGTTCGTGACACTCATGACCGGCATCGCGATCACTGATGCGAAGCACTATGTAATCCCTGACGGCTTCACGATCTTCGGTCTGATATGGGTGCTCGTCACCGCGTTTGTGGCCGTGTTCATGCGCGCGCAATCGGCCTTTGCAACGCCCTATGATGCAATGATGGGCGCACTCGCCGGCGCTGGTGCGATCGCGATCGCGGGCTGGCTGGGCGAGGCCGCGCTGAAACGCGAGGCGATGGGATTCGGCGACGTCACTCTGATGGCGGTCGTCGGTGCTGCGCTCGGTCCGCAGCGCGCACTGCTCACGATCTTCATCGGAGCGGCAATCGGCGTGATCGTCTTTGTCGGGGTCGTGCTTCCGGTTACACGCTTGCTTCCGCGCGCGGACAATACCACAGCTACGGGCGACGGCACGGAAGTCGCGACGCTTCCGCTGGTGCCGTTTGGCGTATTTCTCGCGCCTGCCGCAATTGTCTCGCTCTTCTATGGCAATGCGCTGATCCAGTGGTACTTCTCTCATTTCATCGGTCAATGATGCAGTGCATTTCCGACAACGTCCGGTGTGTGGCGCGGACGGTAGCAGTGTCACTCCTCGTCGTCGCGAGTGCATCGTGTCGCAGCCGTCCCGAGAGCGCGGGCGGCCCTTACGGCGACATCGTCGCGCAGGCGGTTCCCGCTGTCGAGAAAGCGGTCGGCCTCCAATTCAAGACGCCGCCCAGAATCGAAGTGCGCAGCAAGGAGCAGGTGCGCGACTACGTGCTCAAGCAGCTTGCAGATACCGCAACCATGCGAGCGATCGCCGGTCAGTCCGCTGCTTACAAGCTGCTCGGAATGATCCCCGACACGCTGGATCTCCCCAAGCTGATGACCCGCCTGCTCGAAGAGCAGATCGTCGGATTCTATGATCCGGAGACGAAGGTGCTTTACATCGTCCAGGGGTCACCCAAGGAATCGGCGCAGCTGATCGTGACGCACGAGCTGGTGCACGCGTTGCAGGATCAGTACGTGAATCTCGATTCGATCCAGAAGCTCACGAGCGACAACGATCGTCAATCCGCGCAGCAGGCTGTATTCGAGGGCGAAGCGGTGTACGAGCAGATACACGCGATGCTCGGACCGGGCAACATCGCCGTTGCGATGCCCGGTGGATGGGACCGCGTGCGGCAGACCATTCGCGACAATCAGGCGGCGATGCCGGTCTACGCGAGCGCGCCGATGGTGATTCAGGAAACGCTGGTGTTTCCGTATCTGAGCGGTGCGGAATTCGTGAGAAACTTCCGCGCACGCGAGCCTGGCAAGGTGCCGTTCCGGGACCTGCCCGTATCGACGTCGCAGATCCTCCACCAGAACGAGTTCTTCGACAAGCGCGTGGCACCAACTCCGGTCTCGTTCGCCCCCGTTTCAGCTGTCGCTCCGACCTACAGCAACGATCTCGGCGAGTTCGAGACTCGACTGTATCTATATCAGCATCTGAACGACGTGGATGAAGCCGCGCGCGGCGCATCGGGTTGGAACGGCGACCGCTACGTCACCTGGAACACGCCGACCGGGCCGGCCATCGCGTGGGCGACCGTGTGGCTGACGCCGACGCGCGCCGCGGACTTCTATGAGCTGATGCAACAAGTTGCGACCGCGAGAGAGCCCGCGAAGCACGGACGGGCTGAAAAGGTCACGACAGGCCTGGTCGACGGCCGGCCGGTAGTGCTACTGGTCGATACACCCGTCGGAATCGCGCCTCCTATCAGCGTGCGAGACGTGCGTTTGGGGAAGACTCGGTAGCTCGAACGCTCTTCGAATGTGGAAAACCATGCGTTTGTGATCGCGCGCCGAGATCCGGCGGAGCGAGCACTTACTTCTCTGCGCGACTCTCCGGCTCGGACGAGGGTGTCCGATTTGTGTCCACATTGTGTTGCACGTCTGCAACAATTCTCTCCGCTAGTGCATCTTCATACGTCCGCGCGAGATCGATGACGTCGATGTCGGCAATGCGATATTTGCCGATGATGTCCGCCAGCTGTTGAGCGTCCAGCCCGCGGAGTTCCTGACGCAGGGTGTACTCGCCGGAATGCCTGTAAACAGCAAACGGGTCCAGCACCGGCTCCTGGCTTTCCGTCTGGATTGCCTCGAGGACCGGCTCACCCTCGGCAGCGTCGTCCACTTCCGCAAGCCGCGCGTTTGCATCGAGCTGCTGCGCTTCGTGAGGGGCGAGGGCCCGGGCCAGTGCGTCTCTCAACTGGTCCCTCGTAATGCCAGCGGCCCAGAAACGAAGGTCGCCTCGAGATAGTTGTTCGGTTTCGCGCGGCGTACGCACGGGGTCGCCGCCGATACGGGGTTGAAACTCGATCCACGCTTCCCACAGTCCTGTCGGAAGCCGATTGCCGCGCACTTCCGCGGTGAACATCCTGCCGTCTGCGCTCAGCTGCGGTTCGTCGAATTGAACCAGTACGTCCGACATGGCATCGAGGGCGGCGACGAGTCGCCGGTACCGTTGTAGTACCGGAAGTATCGTCGATTTTCCCGCGGCGTAATGCAAGCAGCTGGCCATGCGCGATCACCGCGATCTGTCATTCTCCTGACAGGAAATTCTGGGCGCCGGGAGGCCTGGAAACACCTGATTCCGACAGGATCGTATCCTGGATCCAATAATTGTGATGTCCGGCGGCCCCCCGAATCGACTGGGTGCCACGTTAACATTCAGCGGTGACGATGCACGACTCGCCAACGATCCGAGAACCGGAGCCCCGACCGATCATCGCAGCGCCGCCGATCGCTGATGAAGCGCTCAAACGCGACCGTCTGGTCCGCATGAAGCGTTTTGCGCTGCTGCTGCTCCTTGCCTCGGGCGTCGTCTTCGTCATCGCTCTCATCATGGAGCGGCATTACGGGTGGATCTGGCTCGGCTACGTACGAGCAGCCGCCGAGGCGTCCGTCGTCGGTGGTGTGGCGGACTGGTTTGCCGTGACGGCCCTCTTTCGGCATCCGCTCGGGATTCCAATTCCGCACACCGCCATCGTACCGGCACGCAAGGATCGGATCGGTCGCGCGCTCGGAAATTTCGTCCAGCAGAATTTTCTGGACAGGGAAGTGGTAGCGCGCAAGCTCGCCGCGCTCCGACTGGGCGACCGCACGGCGCAGTGGCTCTCGGAGCCTGCGAACGCGCGCACCGTGACGCGTGCCACCGCGCACGCGCTCACCTCCGCTGCGAACGTCCTGCGCGATGAGGATGTGCAGTCGTTCCTCGAGCGTACCGCCGGCGACCGTCTGCGTAGCGTTCAGGTTGCACCGTTACTCGGCCGCGCCTTGCGCTTGCTCACGGCGGATGGCCGCCATCAGGAGCTGCTGGATGAAGCGCTTCGCCTCGCTGCACGCGCGACGGAAGCGAACGACACGCTCATTCGCGAGAAGGTCCAGGAGCAGACGCCATGGTGGATACCCAACATCGTGGACAGACGCATTTCGGATCGCGTGGTGAGTGGCATTGGCCGGACGTTGGCGGAGGTAAGTGCCGATCCCGATCATCCACTGCGGCTCAAGTTCGACCACGCGGTGCGCAATTTCATCGAGCGTCTGCAGTCGTCGCCAGAGACCATCGCGCGGGCGGAAGCGTTGAAGGAGGAGCTGCTCGCGGATGCAGCGACGCGCGAATTCATCGGCACCGTCTGGTCCGACGTCAAGCGCAAGCTCAGGGATTACGCGCTGCTCACTGAAGACGCGGAGTTCGCCGGTGGCAAGCTGGAGGGAGCGATTGCATCGCTTGCCCACAACGCGCTGGAAGATCCCGTGCTGTCGGAGAAACTGAACAACTGGATCGATCAGGCTGTGCTGGCGGCTGTCGACGTGTCGCGCACGGAGATCGCGCAGCTAATCTCCGGAACGGTGAGCGCGTGGGACCCGCAGGAAACGTCACGCCGCATCGAGCTTCAGATCGGGCGGGATCTTCAGTTCGTGCGAATCAACGGCACCATCGTGGGCGGAATGGTCGGGCTGCTGCTGTATGCTCTCACGCGCGCACTGTAGCGGCACGCGTGAGAGTGAACGCATGACCGGCACAATCACGCACGCACTTCGGCGTCACTCATGGCGGCGGGCGGAGCGAAATCGGCGAGTTGCATCGGTGCATCCGGCTGCGTAGCGGCATCGACCAGCGGCGGCTCCGGCTGCGGTAACAGCGCGACGCGCAGAACGTCATCCATGTCCGCGGCGAAGGTGAACTTCATCGCCTGCCGCACCTCGTCCGGAATTTCTCGCAGATCCTTCTCGTTCGACGCGGGCATCATCACTTCTCTCAGGCCCGCGCGATACGCGGCCAGCACTTTCTCCTTCACGCCACCGATCTCGAGCACCTTGCCGCGCAGCGTCACCTCGCCGGTCATGGCGAGATCGCGCCGCACGGGACGCCGGCTCAGCACGCTCGCGATCGCGAGTGTCACGGCAGCGCCCGCACTCGGACCGTCCTTCGGAATCGCGCCGGCCGGGAAGTGGATGTGGACGTCGGTTTCCTTGAAATCTTCCGCTGGGATACCCAGCTCCTTGCCGCGCGCGCGGACGTACGAATACGCCGCGTCCACCGATTCGCGCATCACGTCGCCGAGCTGACCCGTGACGATGAGTCGTCCGGTGCCGGGCATGCGCAGCGCTTCGATCTGCATCAGGTCGCCGCCAGTCGCCGTCCACGCCAGCCCGGTCACGGCTCCGATCTCGGGCTCCATCTCGGCTTCTTCCACATTGTAGCGCGGGACGCCGAGTACTTCGTTCACCATCGGGAGGTCGACAATCCACGCGCCTTCCTCACCCTCTGCCTTGCGCCGCGCGCGCTTTCGCATGATCGCGGCAAGATTGCGCTCGAAATTGCGCAAACCTGCTTCGCGCGAATAACGATTTGCGATGAAAGCGAGTGTCTCATCCGTGAACTGGATGTCCTTGTCGCTGATACCGTGGTCTTCCAGCAGACGCGGGAGAAGATAGCGCCACGCGATCTCGACCTTTTCCTCGACCGTGTATCCGGAGATGCGAATTATCTCCATTCTGTCGCGCAACGCGGGCGGAATGTCGAACAGAGTGTTCGCGGTGCAGATGAACAGGATCGACGAAAGATCGAACGGCAGGTTCAGATAGTGATCGACGAAAGTCTTGTTCTGCGACGGATCGAGCACCTCGAGCATCGCCGCAGTCGGATCGCCTGACGGTCCACCCTGCGTCATCTTGTCGATCTCGTCGATCATCATCACGGGATCGCGCACCGCGACGCGTCGGAGCGCCTGGATGATGAGTCCCGGCATCGCGCCTACGTACGTCCGGCGGTGTCCGCGAATCTCGGCCTCGTCGCGCACACCGCCAACCGAGATGCGATAGAACTGTCTCCCGATCGAGGTGGCGATCGCTTCGCCGAGTGAGGTCTTGCCGGTGCCCGGCGGCCCGACGAAGCAGAGGATGGGACCGTGCTGTTCGCCGCCGCGCAGCTTGCGCACCGCGAGATATTCGATGATGCGTTCCTTGGCGTCGCTCAATCCGTAATGCCGCGAGTCCAGCGCCTCTTCCACGGCCTTGAGCTCGATCTGATCGGCGCCGGTGCGCGCGTGCCACGGCAGCGACAGAATCCAGTCGAGATACGTGCGAATCACCTGGTACTCGCTCGACGCCGGCGACAGCATGCGCAACCGTTCGGTCTCGCGTTTCGCTTCCGCCAGTGCGCGCTCCGGGAGATTCGCCTCTTCCACGCGACGCAGCAGCTGCACCGAATCCTTTTCGCCGGGATCGGCCTCACCGAGTTCCGCCTGGATCGCGCGCAACTGTTGGCGAAGGTAGAACTCGCGCTGATGTTGCTCGATCTTGATTTCCGTCTGTCGCTTGACGTCCTCGACCACGCGCGCGCGCGCGACCTCGCGCTCGAGCCGTGTGAGGATGAAGCGAAGCCGCTGACCGATGTCGAGGCGCTGGAGAACCTCGTCCTTGTCGGCAATGCGGAAGTTCATGTTCGTCGCGGCGAGATCTGCGAACCGTCCAGGATCGGAGATGTTCATCTTCAGGATCGCCGGAACCTCGTCCGGGATTCTGTCGATGAGCTCGGCAAGTGTTTCAGACGCGGATGCAACGCGCGTCACGAGATCGTCGACTTCGAGGGCATCGGGCGCAACCTCGCGCGCCGGCTTGATGTTCGCTTCCGGGTACGGCTCCGTCTGAACGATGTCGCCGATCACGATCCGGCGCAGCCCCTGCATCGTGATCTGTACCGTGTCGCCCGGGAGATTGATGCGCTCGTGAATGCGTGCCGCGACGCCAACCCTGCCCACGAAGCGCGCAAGGTCTGCGTCCTGGTCGTGATCGCCGGTCGCCACCACGAGCGCCACGATCAGTCCCGGCTCCTCGTGCGCCTTCAACAGCGCCAGATTCTCCGGCGCACCCATCTGCACCGCTATGGTGCCGAGTGGATAGACGATGGTGGATCGGAGTGCCATCAGCGGAAGCGTCGGGGGCAGCTCCGATCGAAGGATCT
>DATNCZ010000349.1:0-6400 GCA_035553335.1 Gemmatimonadaceae bacterium | reverse complement strand
GTTTTGAGTGCCCATCTGGAGTAATATACGGGGCAACATGGTCAGAGATCCTATGAGCCGTTCTGCAATTCTGGCAGCAGCTGTTGCGCTGTTCTGCCTGCCATTTCCGTCTGCCGTTCAAGCACAACGGATCGTTCCACGTCACTCGATCATCCAGAAGCCGGTTGACTCGACGGCCACGAAGGATGTGCCGGACAAGCCGTCCGCTGGCGCGCTCGCGCCCGGAACGGGCAGCATAATGGGCGCCGCGCTCGACTCCCTGCATGAGGAGATGCTGGCTCGTGCCGGCATCACGGTGATGGGGCTGGCGGGGAGGCACACGGTGACGACGGGGTCGGGCGCGTTCCGGATCGATTCGATCCCGCCCGGCAAGTACGTGCTCGAAGTGACGCATCCGGTCCTCGATTCGCTCGGCATCCGGCTGCTCTCGGACTCGATCACGGTGACGGCGGGACAGGTCCAGACGGTCGAACTGGCAATTCCGGGAACCCGGACGCTGATCAGCTCCGTATGCACGCCGGCAAAGCTTCGCTTCGGGCCGGGCGTAATCCTCGGACGCGTGGTGGACGCCGATACGGACAAGCCGGCCACCGGCGCCGAGGTCTCGGTTGCCTGGTCGGAAACGGAAGTGAACACCGTCGTCGGGCTTCGGACAACGCCGCACGTGAGGAAGGCGACCGTCGCGGCGGACGGGACGTATCGCATATGCGGAGTGCCTGCGAATTTCAGCGGATCGCTGCAGGCGATTCGCGGCACTGCCAAGACAGCGGAAGTCCCTATCGAAGTAGCCGATCACGCACTTTCGATGCGCATGTTGATATTACCGCCGGCCGTCGTCGCCTCGGGCGACACGACCGGGGGGGCGCAGACGCGCAGGGTTGGACGCGCAGTGATCACGGGTATGGTCACCAACGCGGGTGGAGTTCCGGTGCCTGGCGCGCGCGTGTCAGTGCAGGGGAGCGAGTCATCCACTTCCACCGGGCCGGACGGCAAGTTCACTCTCACTGGAGTCCTTCCCGGCACGCAATCGGTGCTGGTGCGTCGCGTTGGTTACTCACCAGTGGAACAGCCGCTCGATGTGACATCGCTCGCGACCAATCAGCTCACGGTGCGTCTCGGTGCATACACGCCCGTGCTGTCCAGCGTCGACGTCAAGGCGAAAGCCGATCCGCTGGAAAGCACTGGATTCGAGCGTCGGCGCAAGATGGGAATGGGTCGTTACATGGATCTCGATCAGATCAAGAAGATCAGTCCGACGTACACGTCCGACATTCTCCGGCGCATTCCCGGCATCTACGTAACCGGCAGCGGGTCGAGCGCGAACGTGTCCACGACGCGCGGCAATGGTTGTGTCGCGTACCTCATCGACAACAATACGGTATCAGCGAGCGCTGGTCAGTCGATCGACGAGATCGTCGGCGAGCAGGACGTCGCGGCGGTCGAGTTCTACAATCCGGTCGACGTCCCGATGGAGCTGTCATCCGGATCGAATAGCGGATGCGCGCTGCTGGTGATCTGGACCAAGGGCAAGCTGCAGGCGCCGACGAAGAAGGGACCGTAAGGTTCGATTGCATTGCAAGTGACAGGCACGGATGCATCCGCGCCTCGGGAATCCTACAGTCTCGTCATTCCCGCGAAAGCGGGAATCCATGTTATCGATCTTCAAGTGCGATGATAGCGGAAAGCTGGTCGACAGCAGATGGATTCCCGCTTTCGCGGGAATGACGAATCGCCGGCCCCTACGTGCTCCACGTACCTTTTCGTTCCTTGAACAGCGTCACGCCGATTACGAACGTCGCCGCGGTTACGATTATCGGGTACCACAGCCCGGCGTAGGGATTCCCCGTCCGCGCCACTAGTGCGGTCGCGATGAGCGGAAGGAATCCGCCGAACCATCCTGTACCCATGTGGTGCACGAACGACACTCCCGTGTACCGCACGCTCGTCGGGAATGCTTCGACGAGAAGTGCGCCGAGTGGCCCGGTGCACATCGCGGCAAGCACGATCTGATAGAATATGAGCGCGGCGAGCGCGGGAACGTTCGGCGTTCCAGCCGCCGCCCGTGCCATGAGATGATAGCACGGATAAAGAGTGATTGCGGCGAGAGCGAAGGCGAGCATGATGATCGGCTTTCTGCCAACGCGATCCGACAGCGCGCCAAACAGAACGAAGCACGGCGTTCCGAAAACGAGTGCAATTGTCACGGCCATGTACGCGGCGCCGAACGGCACCTTGAGTACGGTTTGCAGAAAGAACAGCGCGTAGAACTGTCCGGCGTACCACGTCACGGCGTGTCCAGAGATGACGCCAAAGAGGAGCGTGAGCATCACCTTCCATCGCGAATTTCCGAATGCGTCGTGAATCGGCGTGGAGGACGTCTCGCCGCGTGCCTTGAGGTCCGCGAACATCGGCGATTCTTCCAGTTTGCGCCGTACGTAATACGATATCGCGACAAGTATCGACGACACGAGAAACGGAACGCGCCATCCCCATGCGGCGAAGGCAGCCTCGCCGGTCAGTCTGCGCGTCGCAAGGATGACGAGCAGCGACACGAGCAGTCCGACGGTGGCCGTGGTATAAATGAAGCTCGTGTAGTAGCCTCGCTTTCCCTCTGGCGCATGCTCGGCCACATAGACCGCTGCCCCGCCGTACTCGCCGCCAAGTGCCAGTCCCTGGATGAGGCGGAGGGCGACGAGTGTGATCGGAGCGAGGAATCCGATCGTCTCGAAGCCGGGCAGGAGGCCGATCGCCGACGTGGATGTGCCCATGACGACGAGCGTTGTAAGAAACGCCTTCTTTCGGCCAAGCCGGTCACCGATGCGTCCGAAGAAGAGCGCGCCGATCGGTCTCACCGCGAACCCAACGGCAAAGGTCGCGAGAGTTTCGAGAAAGGCGGCGGTCGGGTTGTTGGGCGGATAGAACTGGTGCGCCAGGATAGCCGCGAGGGACCCGAAAATGAAGAAGTCGTACCACTCGATCATCGAGCCAGCGCAGGACGCGATGAGGACGGTTCGCATCGAGCGCGGGGAGACGGCGGGAGAAGTCATGCCAGAAGTTGCGGCGCCAGCGATTCGCCCGCAACTTTGCCTTCATGAACGCCGCGCCGGATTCCTCCCCCGCAGGTCGCCTCGCCGTAGATCTCAACGCCGATATGGGCGAGGGTTTCGGACGCTACAGGCTGAACGATGACGCGCTGCTCGCGACAGTGACATCGGCGAGCATCGCGTGCGGCTTCCATGCCGGCGACCCGGTCGTGATGCGGGAGACGGTAACGAATGCTGCAGCGCACGGCGTGACGATCGGCGCGCATCCCGGCTATCCGGACCTGGTCGGATTCGGTCGCCGCGATCTTGCCGTGACGCCGTCAGAAGTCGAGGCGATGGTGGTGTATCAGATCGGCGCCTTGCAGGCGGTATGTGTCGCCGCGGGGACACATCTCCGTTTCGTCAAGCCACACGGGTCGCTGTACAATCGCGCGGCGCGAGACCCTGCTACTGCGGACGCGATCGCACGTGCGGTGCGCTCCGTGGATTCGTCGCTCATTCTGCTCGGTCTTGCGGGAAGCGCGCTGATCGAAGCGGCGGCAAGGGTGGGGATTCGAAGCGTGAGCGAGGCGTTCGTCGATCGCGCGTACCGCAGGGACGGAACGCTGGTGCCGCGCACGGAGGCCGGCGCAGTACTGGAAGGCGCAGGCGCCGTAGCCGAGCGTGCGCTGCGAATGGTGCAGACGGGTACGGTGCTTTCGGCTGATGGCGCTGTGGTGAGCATCCGTGCCGAATCGCTCTGCACGCATGGGGACGGCCCCGACGCGGTTGCCATCGTTCGTGCGGTTCGGACGCGGCTGGAGCAGGCCGGCGTCAGCGTGGCGTCGTTCGCACGCCCGTGATGCACGTCCGGACGTGACGCCTCGTGGCTGAATTTCCGATAATACAGCAGCTTGGTGACGATGCACTGCTCGTAACGTTTGCGCACACGATATCCTGGGATGTGGGTGTCCGCGTGCGTAGTGCTGCCCGACGCATACGCGACACGCAGCTGTCTTCGGTTACGGACGTGGTGCCGGCGTACACGACACTCGCAGTGTACTTCGACAGTCGGGCTGTGTCGTTCGCGACCGTATCTTCGGAGGTTGCGACTCTGATCGGCGATGCGGATGCGGCGAGCGATGACAGCTCGAAGCTGATCGAGATTCCCGTGCGCTATGACGGGCCGGATCTCGCAGAAGTTGCGGAGCGCACGGGTTTGACGCAGGACGAGTTGATCGAGAAGCACTGCTCGCGCACGTATCGCGCGTACATGACCGGCTTTGCTCCCGGCTTCACCTATCTCGGTGATCTCGATGAAACACTGGTACTCCCGCGTCGCACGAGTCCACGCGTGCGCGTTCCCGCTGGATCGGTCGCGATAGCTGGGGCGCAGACGGCAGTCTATCCGCTGGTGACGCCGGGCGGATGGCATCTCATCGGAACCACGTCGATGGCGATGTTCGATCCGGCGCGTGACCCACCGTCTCTCGTTCGCGCCGGAGATTCGGTTCGGTTCGTCAGGGTCGACGGATGAGCGATGCAATTACTGTAATTGCGGCACCGCCGTTTGCGACGATACAGGATCTGGGACGCGTCGGCTTCCGTGATTCCGGAGTTCCTGTATCCGGGCTCGCGGATCCCGAGTCGGGTTTGTTGCTCAATGCAATTCTCGGCAACGATCCCAACGCAGCGATGATCGAGTGGGCTGTCGGTGGCGGAGCACTTCGCTTCGATTGCGCGGCGAAGATCGCGGTTGGCGGAGCGGAGTCAATACTGCGCATCAACGGAGTGAACGCAGATCCGTGGCTGCCGATCGTCGTTGCGAGCGGTGACGAAGTTAAGATCGAGCGCATCGTGCGCGGGCGGTTCGTCCTGATCGCGGTTCGCGGTGGAATCGATGTACCTGTCGTGCTGGGCAGCCGATCGACGCTGCTGAGCGCCGGAATCGGCGGGTTGGACGGGCGCCGGCTGCGCACCGGTGATCAGTTGTCCATCGGGGATCACGTTGTCACACCGTACGACAATATCGAATACGACAAACGAGGTAGTCGAACGAATTCCGGCGAACCGGTAACGGTGATACGCGGACCGCAAGCATCGTTCTTCGACGATGCTGCGTGGGCGACGTTCTTGAACACGGAGTATCTGGTTTCGCGCGCGTCGGACCGAAGCGGTTATCGACTGGACGGCGTCGCGATCTCGCACAGCGGATCCGCCGCGTTGCCGTCCGAACCGGCCTGTGTTGGTGCGATACAGATCCCGGACGGTGGTACGCCGATCGTGATCATGCACGATGGACCGACCGTAGGCGGATATCCCAAGATCGCGGTAATCAGGGATTCGTGTCTGTCGCGATTTGCGCAGATGGCCACGGGTGATCGCGTGCGGTTCGCGGTGGGTTCATCCGGGTTCGATATCGCGTAAAACGACCAGGCGCGGATGCATCCGCGCAGTACGCAGGCGTACCGGAACGGCGCTATCGGGGGGTCGATTGATGCGGTGATCATCCGATTTCGATATCACGTAAATGGACGGGTACGTAATGTGGCGGGGTCGGCGCGGCGTTTACCCGATTTCGATCGCGCGTAAAATGACCAGGCGCGGATGCATCCGCGCCCTACGCAGGCGTACCGGAACGGCGCGACACTATGGTACGGGACGCACGCCAGGCGCGTGACGGGTTGTCCATTACGTAATTGCGGACTCGTTCTAACGCATCAGCATCGCGAATGATCCTATCGTGAAAGCTGCGCTGCCAGATTGGTGCTGCCGGAGGCTCAGGCACCATCGCGATGTCACGTGACGCACGCTGCTTTGTCCAGCCAACGATCTCACTGAGACTTGCTGTGCGATTCCGCGTGGATAACAGTACGACTATCGCGTGGACATGATCTGGCATTACCACGAATCGGTCGATAACCACGCCATCGAAATGGTCGCACACCGCCAACCAGCGTTTGTGAACAGCGAGGCCTGCAGCCGTAAGTGCAATCCCGTGCCGTGTGGGTACACCAAAGATAGGCCTGCGGCCGTGCGTAATAGTCGTAACGAAATACACGCCGGACCTGCCGTAGTCGTATGCCGACCAACGCGGATGCGTGCGCGAATAGAAATTCTTCATGGGCACAACGATGCGATCGCCCCGAGCATTCAATCCCATCGTTTGACCAGCACCATAATCACATCGACGCGTGTGTGTCGATGTCTCGGCGACACCGAATCCCGATAGCGCCGGTCCGGTACGCCTGCGTAGGGCGCGGATGCATCCGCGCCTGGTCATTTTACGCGCGATCGAAATCGGATAAACGCCGCGCCGACCCCGCCACATTACGTACCCGTCCATTTACGTGATATCGAACCCGGATGATCGCCGC
>DATNCZ010000348.1:0-7426 GCA_035553335.1 Gemmatimonadaceae bacterium | reverse complement strand
CCACCAAGTAAGCATGCCTGTCGACGGAACAACGCACACGATCGGTCGCCGCAAGGAAGCGGTCTGCCGCGTCTACATCAAGGCTGGCTCGGGCAAGTGGCTCGTGAACGGCCGCACGCTCGGCGATTACTTCCCGCGTCCTGCGCACGTCTCGACCATCCAGCAGCCGTTCACGGCGACCGACATGCTCGGCCGCTATGACGTGACCGCCAACATCGACGGCGGCGGATTGTCGGGTCAGGCAGGGGCGCTGCGCCTCGCGATCGCTCGCGCTCTGGTCAAGGAAGACGAGACGCTCAAGCCAAAGCTGCGCAGTCTCGGTTTCCTGACTCGCGACGCACGCGTCGTCGAGCGCAAGAAGCCAGGCCGTCCGAAGGCACGCAAGCGGTTCCAGTTCTCGAAGCGATAAAACTCGTAGGGGTCGGCCTACGTGCCGACGCCCGCGATGCACGTTTTTTTTGTAGTTCGACGTACGAAATATCCCTCATCCTCCCCGAGCTTCGACGGGTGCCGGCTTCGGTCGGTCGTCGCGGCGCTGACGGGGGGAGACGACATCAACCAACCTAAGGAATCAGCAGAATGTCCCAGCCAAACCTCGAGCAGCTGCTCGAAGCCGGCGTTCACTTCGGCCACCAGACGCGCCGTTGGAACCCGAAGATGCGCAGATTCATCTTCGCCGAGCGCAACGGCATCCATATCATCGATCTCCAGAAGACCCTGCGCCAGCTCGAGCTGGCTCAGAAGCTCGTGCGTGAAGTCGTCGCGCGCGGCGATCAGGTCCTCTTCGTCTGCACCAAGCGCCAGCTCGTTCCCATCGTGAAGTCGGAAGCAGAGCGTTGCGGTGCCATGTTCGTGACCGAGCGCTGGCTCGGTGGTCTGCTCACCAACTTCCAGACCGCCAAGAAGCAGCTCCGCAAGCTCAAGGACCTCGACGCTGGAATCGAGGGTGGCGGCGACTTCGCGAACTACACGAAGAAAGAGCAGCTCATGATGACCCGCCAGCGCGACAAGCTCGCGAAGAATCTGTCCGGCATCAAGTCGATGACGCGTCTTCCGGGCCTCATGTACGTCATCGATTCCAAGAAGGAGCGCATCGCGGTCGCCGAAGCCAACAAGCTCGGTATTCCGATCGTCGCGCTGGTCGATACGAATGCGGATCCGGATCTCATCACGGTTCCGGTCGCGAGCAACGACGACGCGATTCGCGCGGTCGAGCTCATGACGTCGGCGATTGCCGATGCAATCATCGACGCTCGTCGCGAAGCGCCAGTCCGTACCGAGGTCGAGGAGTCCGAGTCGTACACGTACAGCTCCGATCGCGGCGCCGAGCCCGAGGCGGGCGATGAGCGTCGTCGCCGTCGCCGGCCGCGTCGTCGTCGCGCCAATCAGGAAGCGATCGCTGCGCGCCTCAAGGGCGTGCCGGGAGCAGAAGGCGAGGCCGCTCCGTCGGACGGCGGTGGCGATAGCGATGCTGGCGACAGTGGCGCGGAACCGGCCGCGGAGTAACTGCGACCGACCAATCTTGAACGCCGCCGCGGATCACCACGGCGGCGTTCGTTTGACTGACACCGACAATAACCAACCGAAGGCCAACGATGTATACAGCTAAAGACGTGCAGACCCTGCGGCAGCGCACCGGCGCGGGTATGATGGAATGCAAGAGGGCGCTCGAGGAGATGGGCGGAGACATGGAGAAGGCGGTCGACCATCTTCGCAAGAAGGGAATCGCCAAGGCCGAGAAGCGCACCGGCAAGCAGACGAGCGAGGGACTCATCTCCAGCTACATTCACCACAACGGCAAGGTGGGCGTCATGGTGGAGATCAATTGCGAGACCGACTTCGTCGCCCGCACGGACGACTTCAAGGAGCTCGGGCGCGAGATTGCCCTGCACATCGCCAGCGCTGCCCCGGTGGCGGTCGACAAGAGCGGCGTGTCGCAGGACCTGGTCGACCGTGAACGCGCTATCTTCGAGGAGCAGGCCAAGGCGAGCGGCAAGCCGGACGCGATCATCCAGAAGATGGTTGAGGGCAAGGTCGAGTCGTATTACAAGGAAGTTGCACTTGTGTCGCAACCGTACGTACGCGAGCCAAAGAAGACGATCGGCGATCTGATCAAGGAAGCGTCGGCGAAGCTCGGCGAAAACATTCAGGTTCGTCGTTTCACACGATACCAACTGGGCGAGGAGTAAAGACGATTGTCCGATCCCAAGCTACGCCGCATTCTACTCAAGCTCTCCGGTGAAGCGCTCGCCGGCGACAAGGGCTTTGGTTTTGATTTTGATGTGATCTCCGGCTATGCCAACGAGATCAAGAATGTGGTCGACGCTGGGGTCGGCGTCGGTCTTGTCATCGGCGGCGGAAACATCGTTCGCGGTGCGCAGATCTCGCGCATGGGAATGGACCGGGTCGCCGCCGATTACATGGGAATGCTGGGCACCGTCGTCAATTCACTTGCGATGCAGGACGTGCTGGAGCGCATCGGGGTGGACACGCGGGTGATGACGGCGATCCGCATGGAAGAGATCGCCGAGCCGTACATTCGCCGTCGTGCGCTGCGCCACTTCGAGAAGGGGCGCGCGGTGATTTTCGCCGCGGGCACGGGCAATCCTTATTTTTCGACCGATACGGCGGCCGCGCTCAGGGCGATTCAGATGCGTGCCGACGTCATCATCAAGGCGACGAGCGTGGACGGCGTTTATTCAGCCGATCCCAAGCGCGATCCGAATGCGGTGCTTTACGAGACGATTTCGTACAACGACGTGATGCAGCGCGAGCTGGGAGTCATGGACCAGACGGCCGTTACATTGTGCAAGGAAAACAGCCTTCCGCTCATCGTTCTGAACATCAACCATCCCGGGGCGGTCATGAAGGCCGTTTGCGGAGAACCAGTGGGGACGCGCGTATCATGACGACGATTCCGCAGATTGCAAAGGATTCACGCGCCGCGATGGACAAGGCGATCGAGAACTCGAAGCGCGAGTTCAGCTCGATCCGGTCCGGCAAGGCGTCGCCCAACATGCTCGACAGCATCCGCGTCGACGTGTACGGACAGCAGATGCAGCTCAATCAGGTCGCGAGTGTCGCATCACCCGATCCGCGCTCACTTCTCGTCACTCCATACGACAAGGGTCAGCTCAAGGCGATCGAGAAGGCGATCCGGGAATCGGATCTGGGACTCGATCCGAGCACGCAGGGCGGGACCATCCGGGTTCCGCTTCCATCGATGAACGAGCAGCGTCGCAAGGAGCTCGTCAAGGTGGTGCACAAGCTTGCCGAAGACGGCCGCATCGGCATCCGTCATGCGCGCACTGACGGCCGCGAAAAGCTCAAGAAGCTCGACAAGGTATCCGAGGACGAAGTGAAGGCGGCGGAGAAAGATCTCCAGAAGGCGCACGACGAGCACATGGCACAGCTGGAGTCGCTGCTCAAGGCGAAAGAAGCGGAAATCATGGAAGTCTGACGCAGGTCGTGTCAGAACTTTCCAGACGCATCATCTTCGCGGTAATCGCCGCGCCCGTCGGGATAGCGATCGTCTATCTCGGCGGACCATTCCTCGCCACGCTGCTGTCGGTAATAGCAGCGCTAGGCGCCTGGGAATTCTGCCGCATCGCCCGTGCGTCGGGTGCGCAGCCATTCGACGCCGCCGCGATCGTCGGCGCGGCAGCGATCCCGTTGCTGGTTTACGGAGTGCAGCTCCGCCTTCTCGCTCCGACATGGACGCACGCCGTCGTTGCGGGGCTCGCCGTGTTCGCCGCGACGATCTTCAGGCGCGGAATCGGTGGGCGACCGCTGCTCGCCGCTGCCACGACGGTGTTCTGCGTCGCGTATCTCGGACTCGTCGCATACGTGTTCGATCTGCGATACGATGATTACGTAATCGACGCGCGCGGCGGTACCGCGCTCGCCATGTTTCCGATTCTGCTGACATGGGCGACGGACGTCGGTGCTTACGCTTTCGGCCGATTGCTCGGCTCGCACAAGCTGATGCCGTCGGTCAGTCCCGGCAAGACGATCGAGGGAGCGTTCGGCGGGTTGGTTCTCGCTATCCTGATTGCGCTGTTGTACGTGAGCTATGTGCTGCATCCCATGGCGCAACTGTCTCTGCGGCCGCTCCCGATCGTCGTGTTTGCGGTATGCATAAGCGCTGTCGCACAGGTCGGCGACCTTGCGGAGTCGCTCATAAAGCGCGAGGCGGGCATCAAGGACAGCTCGACGCTGATTCCGGGACACGGCGGCGTACTCGATCGTTTCGACAGCCTGCTGTTCGTTCTTCCCGTTGCGGTGCTGCTGTTGCGCGCAATGCTCATTCCGGCGCCAGTGTGAGACCGCGCGGGATCGCGATACTCGGCTCGACTGGCTCGATAGGTACGGCCACGCTCCGGGTGATCGCGCGGCACGCTGATCAGTTTCACGTCGTGGCGCTTACTGCGTTCGGCAACGCCACGCTGCTTCGCGAACAGACGGCGTCGACCCATCCGCGATATGTCGGAATCGTCACGCCGGGCGGCGATGCGGATCGCGCGTGGGCTACCGGTGCCGAATGCCTGGTCGAAGCAGCCACGCGTCCGGATGTGGACGTGGTGGTGAATGCGGTCGTCGGCGCCGCGGGATTGCAGGCCACGCTCGCTGCCCTGCGCGCGGGCAAGCGTGTAGCGCTCGCGAACAAGGAATCGCTCGTGATCGGCGGCGAGTTCGTGCTTCGCGCGTGCCGGGAGGGCCGTGGGGGCGGCGAGCTCGTTCCGGTGGACAGCGAACACAGCGCGATCATGCAGTGCATCGGTGCGCGGCCGGAGAGTGAGGTCAGCCGCCTCATACTCACGGCGTCCGGCGGGCCGTTTCGTGAATGGGACGCCGAGCGCATCGCGAAGGCGACCGTGCAGGATGCGCTGAATCATCCGACGTGGACGATGGGGCGGAAGATCACCGTGGACAGCGCGACGCTCGCGAACAAGGCGCTGGAAGTGATCGAAGCCCATTATCTGTTCGACGTGCCGTACGACCGTATAGACGTTGTCGTTCATCCACAGAGCATCATCCATTCGTTCGTCGAATTCGTGGATGGGAGTGTGCTCGCGCAGCTCGGATTCCCGACGATGGAGCTGCCGATTCTGTACGCGCTGACGCATCCAGGCCGTGTTGCCGACGCGCCGGCGCACAGGTTCGATCCGGCGGCGGCATCGCCGCTCACATTCGAGCCTGTCGATGTCGGGCGGTTTCCTTCGCTCGCGCTGGGCATTCAGGCGGGACGCACTGGCGGAGTGGCGCCAGCGGTATTCAACGGCGCCAACGAGCAGGCCGTTTGCCTCTTTCTGACTGGTGCCATCGGCTTTCCGGACGTTCCGCGAGCGATTGAATCCGCGCTCGGCGCCCTGTCCGGCCTAGCCGCCGAGTCGATCGATGACGTCGTTGCCGCCGACGCGGCGGCACGGCTGCATGTGACGGAGCTCTTTCGCGAGCGTTGATGGCCCCGTAGCCGTGATCGGGATGTATGTTTGTTGTCGGACCGACCGCTTGCGCGGTCAGCTTCCACAGTCCGCGAACACTTTGAGCGTTGACACTTGGCCCTGACTGAAGACTGCCCGCTCGCAGGAATCCTCGCGACGCGTCTCGTTGATTCGCGCGATGAATTGACGGCCCGCTGGCTGGATCGCATCGCCGCGCGCGTGTCGGTCGATCCGAACCGGATATTTCCCACCGCGGAGTTGCTGAATCACGTACCCGTTCTGATCGACGGGATCGCCGCCTACGTCGCAAACCCCGCGTCGATCGTGTCCGCGGATATGACGGTTGTTGACAAGGCGCGCGAGCTCGGCGTCCTCCGCCACACGCAGGGGTTCGATCAGTATCAGATTCTCAAGGAATTCGAGATCCTTGGCGGGATTCTGCTCTCTTTCGTCGGCCATGTGGCGGGCAGCTCAGACGTCGAGTGCACGCGCGAAGAGCTCATGGCGTGCGCGCAGCGGGTTTTCCACGCGGTGTCGCTGATCCAGGAAGCGACCTCGACGCAATTCCTGCAGTTGGTTACGGATCGAGTTGCAGAGCGTGAAGAGCGTCTCCGAGCGTTCAATCGCGCGCTCACACACGAATTTCGAAATCGCATCGGTGCATGTCTTGGTGCCGGGCAGATTCTCCAGATCCCGAATCTCGACGAAGAGAAGCGTGGCGAGCTTGCAGCGGTAATCGTCCGTAATGTCCGTGGAATGCAGGGAATCCTCGACAATCTGCTCGAGCTGACCATGGTGGGCGCCGACGCACGACAGCACAGGCATGTGCGGCTGCCCGGTGCGGCGGCGGAAGTCGGCCGCGAGCTGCGCGAGATGGCGGCAGCGCAGGGAGTAACACTGCGATTCGGTGACAGTCTGCCGGACGTTGAAGTCGCCGCGGCCGCGATCGAGTTGTGTCTCACGAACCTCGTCTCGAACGCCATCAAGTACAGCGATCCGGCGGAGCGTGACCCATGGATCGAGGTGCGCGGCGCTCTGGAAACACTGCGAGACGGCGAAGTTGAAGTCGTGGTCGAAGTTGCGGACAACGGATTGGGAGTGCCTGAATCGGAGCGCGGGCGGCTGTTCGAGCGGTTCTATCGGGCCAGCCATGGTGAACGCGAGATTGAAGGCACGGGTCTCGGCCTCAGCATCGTGCGAGAGACGGTGAAATCACTGGGGGGACGCGTCTGGGCCCGGTTCCCGGAAAAGGGATCCGTGTTCGCCTTCTCCCTCCCGTGCCGGCGCGATGACGAGGCGAGAGCCGTCACGGGTGAATGACAGACCGGCATGGCTGCATGCCGCACGATCGATCGAGCTCGTCCTGCCGTCCCGGCTGACCCTGCGGTAGCGCTAAATTACAGCCAGAAGAATCCCGTAAATGCGGACGGCCCTCGGGGCTGACCGAATCCATTTCATCCCCAGTCATGCTAGTCTGGCTCGCACCTGTATTTGTCCTGGGAATCGTGGTGTTTGTCCACGAGTTCGGCCATTTCCTCGCCGCGAAGGCGTTCGGTGTCTATGCGCCGCGGTTCTCGATCGGCTTCGGCCCCGCCATCGCCAAGAAGCGCTTCGGCGAGACCGAGTACCGGATCGGGATTCTGCCGATCGGCGGATACGTTCGGATGGCCTCGCGGCTGGACGAGACGAGCGCGGCGCTGGAAGGCGGCGGAGAGCTGGTCGCTGACGCCGACAACCTGGATCCCGAGGAGATGATCCCCTTCGGCTCCAAACCGGTGCCCGAGGATCGCTGGTTCGAATCCAAGTCGCTCACGGCGAGGCTGATCATAATGCTCGCCGGCGTGACGATGAACGTGATTCTGGGCTGGGCGATAAACGTCGCGCTCGTAAAGACTTACGAGCACGCGGCGACAAGTCGCTTGAGCCTCGTCGTGGCAGATAAGCCGGCCTCCATAGCCGGCTTTCAGAAGGGCGACAGCATA
>DATNCZ010000347.1:0-2127 GCA_035553335.1 Gemmatimonadaceae bacterium | reverse complement strand
CGTCTTCACGCCATGGGATCACCGAGATCCGCTCGTGTGACACCGGCCCCTCGACCAGCGCGATGTCGAGGCGCCCTTCGAGCAGCCGGCGTGCGATCGCGCGCGTGTTGGCGCTCACCACCCTCAAGGCCACACCGGGATGTTCCTGGTGAAAACGCGCGAGCAGCTGCGGCAGAAAGTAAGTCGCGACGGTTGTGCTTGCCCCCACGCGCAGCACTCCGCGCTCGAGACCGCGTAGCGCACCGAGTTCTTCTTCAGCGATTCGCTCGACGCCGAACAGCTCTCGTGCGCGCGCGAAGAGCGCCGTCCCCGCGTCGGTGAGCCGCGGAGTGCGGCCGGACCGATCGAACAGCGCAAGTTGCGTCTGCCGCTCCAGCTCCTGGACGGTCTTGGACACCGCGGGCTGACTGAGACGCAGAGCGACCGCCGCGCGTGAGAAGCTGCGCTCCTGCGCGACTGCGGCAAAGACCCGCAGGTGGTGAAGATTGAGAGCCATAACTGAAAGGAATATTAATATGCAAACAATGTCTTTGATCTATAGATCGCCAGATTCTAGGATTCGGCATGAAGAGAGAGCCGATGATACCTGCGAGGCCGGGAAACGTCATGCTGGCGTCGTCCATGGCTCCCAGCTTTCGGCGGGACGACGACGCGCCGAAGGACACATCTCATCACGATCGGCGGCTGACCTCCCTGGTGCCGGGCATCCTGCTGGCTACGGTCGTCAGCCTCGTGTCGCTCGGCATCGCAAACGTCGAGGAGCGCCTCTTCGGTCACGCGATCATCGAAGGACTCGTCGTCGCGATCCTGGTCGGAATGTTGGTCCGTACCCTCTGGACGCCGCCCGCAGCCATGAACTCCGGCGTCTCGTTTACCGCCAAGCAGGTACTCGAAGTCGCGATCTTCCTGCTGGGCGCATCCGTGGATCTTCCACTCCTGTTGCGCGCGGGCCCCTCGCTCGCAATCGGGATCGTGCTGCTCGTGATCCTCGGAATCTGCGGCAGCTATTCCATAGGCCGAATGATGGGGCTGCCGCACAAGCTCGCGGTACTCGTCGCGTGCGGCAACTCCATATGCGGCAATTCCGCAATCGCCGCGATCGCGCCCGTGATCGGAGCGAAGAAGGAACACGTCGTATCGTCCATCGCATTCACAGCGATTCTCGGCGTGGTCGTCGTGCTCGGACTGCCGCTCCTCATACATCCGCTCGGGCTCAACAACTATCAGTACGGCGTGCTGGCTGGGCTTTCCGTGTACGCGGTTCCGCAGGTTCTCGCAGCCGCGTTCCCCGTGAGCATTCTCTCCGGCCAGGTTGGGACGCTGGTGAAGCTGGTGCGCGTTCTGATGCTCGGTCCTGTAGTGATATTCTTTGCGCTCACTCATCCCAACGAAACGCACGGCAACGGCGCAAACTCGCCGCGTTTTCAGCTCACGCGATTCGTGCCGTGGTTCATCATTGGATTCCTGCTGCTCGCGATACTACGATCGACCAACGCGATCCCCGCGACATGGGTTGCGCCAACACGTTCCGTGTCGACCTGGTTCACCGTCGCCGCTATGGCGGCCCTCGGACTCGGCGTCGATCTCAAGGCAATAAGCAAGGTCGGCCCGCGCGTCATTACCACCGTCACGGGCTCGCTCTGCCTGCTCATAGTGCTCAGCCTCACACTGATTCACTTCCTGCACATCAGCTGATCACGGGCGGTCCGCTACTTGGCCACTCCGCCACGCGACACCAGAAATCGCATGGTCTTCCACGCGCTCTTGTCGAACCATGCGGATCGCTCAGTTGTGTTGCGGGCTGCTCACGCTGCGGAGTGAGCGTGAACCACCGCTCGCGGAAGCCCCACGTGATTGCGTGAGCGTGGACGTACCAGTCGCCGAACGCGCGGATGGAGTCCCGCTGAGCGTGAGCGCGCGGCCGGCGTCATTTGCGCTCACCAGGAGATGGTCGTTGCCGACCTTGCCGCGGAGAGCCTGGCCAGCGGCGACGATCGAGAGCGTGGCGCCGCGCCACGACTAATGCCGGTGCGATGGCGGTTGCAGGCACGCGAACAGGCGCCTTCTGGACAAAACGAGTGAACTTCACCCCCTCGTAATAGCCGTTGGCTTCCCTTGTGATAAACA
>DATNCZ010000346.1:0-4098 GCA_035553335.1 Gemmatimonadaceae bacterium | reverse complement strand
GAACGAGGTCTGCCTCGCGCAGTTCGCCAAGTGGCACGTCTTCGGTGCGCCCATCGACAAGTCGCGTCGCCGTGTTGGGTAGGAGCTTCGCAAGCTCGTTAAGTGCGCCCTGGGCCTGCGAAATCGAGCGCATCTCCATCCAGTGGCCGAGCAGCATGATCGTCACGAGCGACGAGAGCTCCCACCAGAGCGGCATGCCCGACGCACCGAAGCTGACCGCGACGCTGAACACGAAGGCAACCGAGATTGCGAGCGAGATCAGCGTCATCATGCCGGGCTTGCGATCCGTGAGCTCGCGCCAGGCCCCTTGAAGAAAGACCCATCCTCCGTAGAAGAACACGGCCGATCCGAACACGAGTGGAATCCAACGGGAGCCGGGAAACACCGGGGCCGTGAAACCCAACGCGCGCGGGATCATCTCGCCCCAGACCATGGCGGGGATGGTCAGGAGCAGCGAGACCCAGAACTTCCGCCGGAACATCGACACAGAGTGGCCGGCGTGTTTGTCGTGTCCGGCATGGCCATGCGAATCTGCATGGTCGGCGGGCTGCTTCATCCCGCCATGGTCATGCGCATGATCCGATGTTGCCACCGCTGAGCCATGCTCGACGTCGTGGTGATCGTCGTGATCGCGGCCCTCAACGTCGTGCGGGGGGTGCTTTTGTTGGGAATGCGTTGGCCGAGTCATGGTCGAATCACGTGTGGCAAGTTTGGCGACATCGTCACCGTGGGTGGAAAGGTAGACGCATTGCGATGAAGATCCGCGCATACAGGCTGAGCAGGGAATTCCAAGCGATCGCGCCAACCGTGTCGACGACGAGAATGCGCTCTACTACATCCCCACCGGGTGCGTTCTTCTGAAGTGTGCGAAGCGGCTCGACCAACACAGTCAGGGCCCATTCGCCGACAGGTCAGGTATTCCCCTGATCGACAGGTCGGCGGCCTCGGCGATAGAGCGGGCCGGCTAGGAGACTCGGGCGCACGTGTTGCTTCGTGCGGACCGATCGCCCAGGTGACGGAGGGTAACGGAATGCCGCAGAATCAAGACAGGCACGACGAACATCAAATGAGCGATGGCCACTATGGTCGACTTGCATCGATGGCCATTCTCTCGTTCATCGCCATGTACATCCTGATGTACGCGATGGTGAACTCGCCCAGCAACGTCCTCGCCAACATCAACCAGGTGTACATGGCGGGGCTGATGGTTGCGCCGATGGTCATCATCGAGCTCGCGCTGATGGGCAAGATGTATCGTCGAAAGCTGTGGAACGTGGCGATCATAGTGGCAAGCCTCGTCATCGGCGTGATGTTCTGGTTCGGCATCAGGCGACAGATCGCGGTCGGCAATCGCCAATTCTTACGGTCGATGATTCCGCATCATGCCGGCGCGATTCTCATGTGTCAGCATGCGAAGATTACGGGCGCGGAGATAACACGGCTGTGCGGCGAAATCATTCAAAGTCAGCGATCCGAGATTGACCAGATGAAGGTGATGTTGGATCGCGGTGCAGGACAGTAGGCCGTGACTGTCTTCACGCTTCCCACTCTCGTTCGCTCGATACACCAACGCGCGACGTCCGATTACCTGGCATCGCGGCTGATACCGATCCGGGTCTTGCCGTATCAAGAACGGTTGATATGTTTAGCACGTGAGCACTTCCACAGCCAACGACGTTCGCCGAGCCGCGCGGCTCTTCCACGCGCTTTCAGACGAGACGCGCCTTTCCGTTCTGGAGATGCTCCGTGACGGGGAGCGTTGTGTCTGCGAGTTACAGGACGAGTTGGACGCGGCGCAGTCGCGTTTGTCGTTCCATCTGAAGGTGCTGAAAGACGCTGGCTTGGTGATCGATCGGAAGGAAGGCCGGTGGGTTCACTACTCGCTGAATCCTGAGACCTTCACCGAGTTGCAGGACACGGTCGCGGGATTCAAGCCCTCGCGTCGGGCGATGCCGCTTCGCCGCGGCGCGGCGTGTTGCGATTGAGGGCGTTTTCTTTTGTCCAACATATCAACGTTTTTTGATTGCCCGGAGCGAACATGACGCAGCAGAGCGCAGGGACGACCACACTCGACGAGATTCGCGACATCGTGCGCGAGCGGTACGGGAACGTCGCGAAGCAGGTCACCGAAGGCGTCACGAGCGTTTCATGTTGCGGTCCGGGCAGCGCCGGCTGCTGCGGCTCAAACAGCGAGACGTGGGACCCGATCACGGCCGATCTCTACGATGCCGGCCAGACGGCCGGACTCCCGTCAGAGGCGCTGCTCGCGTCGCTCGGCTGCGGTAATCCGACCGCGCTCGCGGAACTGCACGAAGGCGAGACGGTGCTCGATCTGGGCTCGGGTGGCGGAATCGACGTACTGCTGTCTGCAAAACGAGTAGGCCCGACCGGAAAAGCGTACGGCCTCGATATGACGGACGAGATGCTGGCGCTCGCCCTCGAGAACAAAGAGAAGGCCGGCGCGACCAACGTCGAGTTCTTGAAGGGGCACATCGAGTCCATCCCGATGCCGTCGAACACGGTCGATGTCATCATCTCGAATTGTGTGATCAATCTCTCCGGCGACAAGCAAAAGGTGCTCGCCGAAGCGTTCCGTGTGCTCAGGCCAGGCGGACGCTTCGCCGTGAGCGATGTGATCGTGCGCGGTGGACTGCCCGAGCCAGTGAAGGCGAGCATGCCGCTCTGGACGGGTTGCGTCGCGGGCGCACTGGAAGAGAAGGAGTTTGTCGACCTGCTCAGGGCGGCAGGATTCGAGAATGCGAGCATCGAACCGACGCGGATATACACGCGCGAAGACGCCGTAGCGTTGCTCGCCGGAACGGGACTCGATGAGAGTCTCGCCGAGCAGGTGGAGGGAAAGATCATGAGTGGTTTTGTTCGGGCGACGAAGCCCGGCACGCCAGCACGGCAGCCAAAGCCGCGGCGCCCGTTGGCGGAGCTCACGCAAGATTCATCGAGCCGCCCGTGTGGGTGCAGCGACGACTGCTGCTCGTGAGTGCCTGACAGCAAGAGTGAGGAACGAGCAATGACAACAGCGTTGAAATCAACGGCGGCCGCATCAATCCGTCATGCCACGCGTGACGATCTCACGGAAATCGAATGCCTTTTGACTGACGCGGGGCTGCCGACGGCGGGCGTCTCAGAAATTCTGAACGAGCGCCCGGCGGACTGACTTCTTCGTCGCGGAACCAGTCAGTGCTCCGAGGCAATTGGTTGCCGTCGCCGGGCTCGAGATGTGTTGCGACGATGCGCTGCTTCGGTCTGTTGCGGTGCACCCGGAGTGGCGCAGCCACGGGCTCGGAAGAGATCTCATAAAACGAATCGTCTGTCACGCCGAGGAGCGTGGTATTCGCGCGCTGTACCTCTTGACGATGACGGCAGAGCACTACTTCCCGCGCTTCGGTTTCGAGCGGATCGAGCGGACCGCGGTGCCACCCGAGATTGCCGAGACACTCGAATTCAAGTCTGCATGTCCCGCGTCAGCGATCACGATGAAACGCGCGGTTGCGGAACTCGCAAGGTAGCTCGACGAGGATTCCCGGATCGGGCGAATGGCGTCCGGTCTTCCACGGAGAGGAGGAGTCGATGAATCAGCCCGAAGCCAACAAACTGCGCGTGCTTTTTCTCTGCACGCGGAATTCCGCTCGGAGCCAGATCGCCGAAGCGGTCATGACGAGCCGGCTCGCCCGGCAGAACAACCCGCGCTTCGAAGTCGGGAGCGCGGGGTCGGCGCCCGGCGACGCCGTTCATCCCTTGGCGATTGAGGCACTCACGTCGTTCGGCATCGACTGGCGCGGCCGGTCTCCCAAGGGATACGAAGCCGTACAAGGGCAGCGCTGGGATCTCATCATCACGGTCTGTGATCGGGCCAGGGAAGCATGGCCCGTCGTTCCCGGGGCAGCCGGCATTCGCACACTGGGGAATGGATGATCCAGCGAGCGTGTTTGGTGATACCACGGCGCGTGAGCGGGCGTTCCGCGATACCGTGACCTATCTGTCACGACGGATTGATCTTCTCATGTCGCTCCGCTTCGAATCATTGGAACGGAGCGCGCTCGAGTTGCGCGTCGAGCAGATCGCCACCGAGGTGCCGGTGCC
>DATNCZ010000345.1:0-5881 GCA_035553335.1 Gemmatimonadaceae bacterium | reverse complement strand
TGCACCGTGAAAGGGTGCCGTCCTAACCGATAGACGATGGGGCCGCGACGGTCCGTCCATGGCAAAATAGCGCTAACGGGATTCGAACCCGTGTTTGGGCCTTGAGAGGGCCCCGTCCTGGTCCCCTAGACGATAGCGCCGCGACACCTTGTTCGACCTATTTCCCCGGTTCGCCCGGAGCCTTGCAATATCGCCAGTTACCAGCCCGGAAATCAACCCGTACGGAGTTGATGTTTTAGGCTTATAATATCTCCGCACCACCCTGCACCTGCTCCGCCCCTCGGCATTCCATGAGCCTATAAGTGCGCGTCGTCACCGTTGGCGGTGGTCCCGCCGGCCTCTATTTCGCCCTCCTCCTCAAGAAGGCGCATGCGGAGCACGACGTAACTGTACTCGAACGCAACGCGCCCGGCGTCACCTTCGGCTGGGGCGTGGTCTTCTCTGATCAGACGCTGCAGAACTTCCAGGCCGCCGACCAGGAGACACACGACGCCATCGTCGAGCACTTCGCCCACTGGGACGACATCGACGTCGTCGTCGGCGACAGGACCATCACTTCCGGCGGACACGGCTTCAGCGGCATCGCACGCCGGACTCTCCTCGACATTCTGCACCGGCGCGCTGTGTCGCTCGGCGTCGACGTTCGCTTCAATTGCAATGTCGGGAGCATCGACGCTCTCGACTCAATCCGCGCTTGCAACAACGCCGATCTCATCGTCGCTGCCGACGGTGTCAACAGCGCGATCAGACAGGAACGCGCGCCCGTCTTCAAGCCACACCTCGATGTGCGCCCGGCACATTTCGTCTGGTTCGGTACGACGCGCCCGTTCGACGCATTCACGTTCTTCTTCGTCCAGAACGAGCTCGGCGTGTTCCAGGCGCACTGCTACCGCTTCGAAGACGGGCTTTCCACCTTCATCGTCGAATGCGACGACGAATCATGGCACCGCGCGGGCTTCGATGGAGCCGACGCGTCGACAACGATCGCGATCTGCGAGCGCATGTTCAGTCAGTGGCTGGATGGCCATCATCTGATGAGCAACGCGACGCATCGGGAGCGTTCGCCGTGGGTCAACTTCGTTCGCGTCACCAATGAGCGCTGGTTCGACGACAACGTGGTGCTGGTCGGCGATGCCGCCCATACCGCGCACTTCTCGATCGGCTCCGGCACCAAGCTGGCGATGGAAGACGCGATATCGCTCGCACGCGCGGTCTCGAGCCACTCCTCACTTCCGTCCGCGCTCCAGACGTATCAGGACGAGCGCATGATTGAAGCACTGCGTCTCCAGAACGCATCCCGCAACTCGATGGAGTGGTTCGAGAACGTTCGACGCTACATCCACCTTCCTCCTGAACAGTTCGCGTACAGCCTGCTCACGCGCAGCCAGCGTGTCAGCCATGAAAACCTTCGCCTCCGCGATTCGGCGTACCTCTCAGGCGTGGAGCGCTGGTTCGCGGCAAGAGCGACCGCCGCCGCCTCGCGGACGACGACGACGGATACCGAGGTCGCGCCGCCGATGTTCACGCCGTACACGTTGCGTGGCATGACGCTGGTAAACCGCATCGCGGTCGCACCGATGGACATGTATCGTTCCATCGACGGCGTGCCGGGCGAGTTCCACGCGGTGCACCTCGGCGCACGGGCACTCGGCGGCGCAGGGCTGATCTTCACCGAGATGGTATGCGTGTCGCCAGACGCGCGCATAACCCTCGGCTGCGCCGGCATGTACACGAGCGAGCACGCAGAGGCGTGGCGACGCATCGTGGACTTCGTGCACGGCGAGAGCGACGCCAAGATCTGTCTGCAGCTGGGTCACTCGGGTCGTCGAGGTTCGACGAAGCTCCCGTGGGAAGCGAGCAACGCCTCGCTGGATGCCGGCGGATGGGAGACCATCGCTCCATCCGCGATTCCGTACACACCAGCGATGCACACGCCGCGCGAGATGACGCGAGCCGACATGGATGCAGTACGCCAGGACTTCGTACGCGCGGCGCGCCATGGCATCGACGCAGGCTTCGACATGATCGAGCTGCACTGCGCACACGGATATCTCATGTCGAGCTTCATCACACCGCTCAGCAACCGTCGCGACGACTGCTACGGCGGGTCGCTGGAAAACAGGATGCGCTTTCCTCTCGAAGTGTGCGCCGCAATGCGCGACGCGTGGCCGGCCGACCGGCCGATGTCGGTCCGCATCTCGGCGACGGACTGGGTGGAAGGCGGCGTGGATGGCGCGGAGTCGGTCAAAATCGCGCGCGCATTCGTCGACGCCGGCGCGGACATCATCCACGTGTCCACCGGAGAGACGTCGATCGACGCGCAGCCTGTCTATGGGCGCATGTACCAGACTCCGTACAGCGACCGCATCCGCAACGAAGCCGGAGTGCGCACCATCGCGGTGGGCAACATTCTCGACGCGGACCAGGTCAACGCAATCATTACATCGGGCCGGGCAGACATATGCGCGCTCGGCCGCCCGCATCTCACTGACCCGAACTGGACTCTGCGCGCGGCGGCAGAGCTTGGATATGCGCCTCAGCGGTGGACGCCGTCGTACTATCCCGGCCGTCGCCAGCTCGAGCGTGAACTGGAAAAACAACGGAGCACAGGATGACCGAACGCAACAACGATTCCACCACCCACTTTCTTAGCGGCCGGCACGCAATAGTCACGGGTGGCGGCCGCGGACTGGGTAGAACGATCGCGACGCACCTCGCGGGAGCCGGAGCCAATCTGACGGTCATGGGCCGCGATCACGTGGATCTCGAGGAGTGCGCATCGGAGCTGCGCGACCGATTCGGGGTCGAAGCGCGCGGAGTCGTCTGCGACGTGAGCGATCCGGATTCGGTTTCGGTGGCCTTCTCATCTGCCACCGACACACTCGGCAAGGCGCACGTACTCGTCAACAACGCAGGCCAGGCGCGAAGCGCGTCGTTCACGGAGACATCGCTCGACCTCTGGGAACACACGATCGCCGTGAATCTCACCGGTCCGTTCATGTGCGCGCAGCAAGTGCTCCCGTCGATGCTCGGCAATCACGCCGGCCGAATCGTCAACGTCGCCTCGACGGCGGCGCTCCGCGGCTACGCGACGCTGGCTGCGTATTGCGCGTCGAAGCACGGATTGCTCGGCATGACACGCTCGCTTGCCGCCGAGGTGGCACAGTCCGGCATCACGGTCAATGCAGTGTGTCCCGGATACACGGAGGGCGGAATGTCAGACCAGGCTGTAGCCGCGATAATGACGCTGCGCGGTGTGAGCGCCGACGAAGCTCTCGCGATGCTCACGCGCCGCAATCCGCAGAAACGTCTCACGACTCAGGATGAAGTTGCGGCAACTGTCGTATGGCTCTGCTCGCCCGATGCATCGGCTATCACGGCTCAGGCGATCGCCGTCGCCGGCGGGGAGGTAATGTGACCGCGTCACTTCGCGCCGAGCCATTGCACGAGGAAATGCAGCGCGTCCCTGAGACTCGTGCGGTTCTTCGCACATGGCTTCGCCTGCTCGCGTGTTGCAACATCATCGAGGGGCGCATTCGCGGCGGGCTGCGCGAGAAGTTCGACACCACCCTTCCCCGCTTCGACCTCCTGGCACAGCTCGACGCCAGCTCTGCGGAAGCGCCGCGCGGTCTGACGATGAGCGAGCTGTCGCGTCGCCTGATGGTCACGAACGGAAATCTCACCGGTCTTGTCGATCGTCTGGTGCGCGAAGGACTGGTTGCGCGCGCGGTCTCGCCGCCGGATCGCCGCACGCAGATGATCTCACTCACCACCGCAGGCAAGGAAGCACTCGGCGCGATGACGCCGGATCACGCCAGATGGGTCGGTGACATGTTCGCCGGACTGACAGACTCGGAGCGGACACAGCTGTACACGCTCCTCGGCAAGCTCAAGCGATCAGCGCAGATCGCGGCGGGTGAGGCGCAATGACGGACGATATACAGGGCGCCGACTTCAAGCCGCGCCACTTTGAATGGAGCGTCGAGGATCGTGTGGCGACCCTCACACTCGACCGGCCGGAGCGGAAGAACCCACTCACGTTCGAGTCGTATCGAGAGTTGATCGCGACGTTTCGTGCGCTGCAGAAGATGGAGGACGTCAAGGCGGTAGTCCTGACGGGCGCCGGCGGGAACTTCTCGTCGGGCGGCGACGTTCACGAGATTATCGGACCGCTCGTGGAACTGCGCGACGACGGCGACCTCGACGGCCTGCTCAGCTTCACCCGAATGACGGGCTCGCTGGTCAGCGCGATGCGCGACTGCCCGCAGCCGATTATCGCAGCCGTCGATGGTGTGTGCGCCGGCGCCGGTGCAATACTCGCAATGGCGAGCGATCTCCGGTACGGAACGCCGGCCAGCAGAGTCGCCTTTCTGTTCGTGCGTGTCGGGTTGAGCGGTGCGGACATGGGGGCATGTGCGATACTCCCGCGCATCATCGGCCACGGGCGCGCCACCGAGTTGCTTTACACCGGACGATTCATGAGCGCCGAGGAAGCGGAGCGGTGGGGTTTCTACAATCGAGTGATTGCAGCTGATACTGTTCTGATGGAAGCGCGGGCGATGGCGCGCACGCTCGCCTACGGGCCGACATTTGCGCACGCGCTCACCAAGCGCTGCCTGCACCACGAGTGGGCAATGGCGATCGATGACGCACTGACACTCGAGGCGGAAGCGCAGGCACTGTGCATGCAGAGCGAGGACTTTGCGCGAGCGTACCGCGCATTCGCCGCGAAGCAGACCCCCGTATTCGAGGGCGATTGATGACAGATACGTCCTATCTGGACTGGCCGTTCTTCGAGGAGCACCATCGCACGCTCGCTGCCGAGATACGAGTATGGGCGGAACGTGAGATCGCACCAATGGAGAAGGATGAGCCACGCGGGGCCGAGCTCGATCGCGTTTGCACGACGCTCGTACGCGAGTTCGGCGGCGCGGGATGGTTGCGGCGCGCCGTCACGTCCCCGTACGGCGGCATCTCGGATACCCTCGATGTCCGGAGTCTCTGCATAATCCGCGAGACGCTCGCTTCGTACTCGGGGATCGCCGATTTCGTCTTTGCGCTGCAGGGACTGGGCGCCGGACCGATCACACTGTTCGGCTCCGACGAGCTCAAACGACGCTACCTTCCCCGCATTGCAGCCGGCGAGGCGATTGCTGCCTTCGCAATATCGGAAGCCGACGCCGGCTCGGATGTGGGCTCGATGCGCACGACGGCAACGCGCGATGGAGACTCGTATGTCATCGACGGGGAGAAGAGCTGGATATCGAACGCCGGCATCGCCGACTTCTACATAGTATTCTGTCGGCTTAAGGAGCCGGAGAACGGCAAGCACGTCGCGCTCGTCGTGGACGCATCGACAGCGGGGCTCACCATCACCGCGCGGGGTGACATCACTGCGCCGCATTCGATCGGCACGGTATCGTTCGCGGGTTGCCGTGTGCCAGCGACGTGCGTCGTCGGCGTTCCTGGCAAGGGGATGAGTGTCGCACTGGGCACGCTCGACGTATTTCGCGCTACCGTGGGCGCCGCGGCACTCGGCTTCGCACGCCGCGCACTCGACGAGACACTGAGCCACGTGACGGATCGCAAGGTGTTTGGCGCACGTCTCGCGGACATGCAGCTGACGCAGGCGAGGATCGCCACTATGGCGACGGACATCGATGCGAGCGCACTTCTCATCTACAGGGCAGCCTGGGCGCACGACTGTCGCGCGCAACGAGTGACACGTGAAGCGGCGATGGCCAAGTGGTTCGCTACGGAGGCCGCGCAGAGGACCGTGGATAGCGCGGTCCAGTTGCTCGGCGGACGCGGAGTCGTTGCCGGCGCGACCGTCGAGCGGCTGTATCGCGAAGTTCGCGCGCTCCGGATATATGAAGGCACG
>DATNCZ010000344.1:0-4787 GCA_035553335.1 Gemmatimonadaceae bacterium | reverse complement strand
TAGATGTTCTGATCCAGCCGCAGCACGATCTCGTGCATCGCCGAATCGCTGTTGTTGTGGATCACGACGCGCTCGCTGCCGCTCACCGTTGCTGTTGGAGCGTCGAAGCGGGCGTTGATCGTGTAGTCGTTCCACAGCTGCCAGTAATTACGCCCCGGACGTCCTGTCGAATCGCGCGTGCCGGCTTCCCATGCTCGACGGATCATGTTGGTGAGCGGAATGTCTCGTCGTATCGCGCGCGGTGCGTTGGTCGGCGTGTACGGAAGAACGGGCGTGGACTGTTGCGCGGAAATCGGCAACGCGACTGCGCTGGAGAGAAGCGCGAGCGCGGCAATGGATCGAACGGACATCGAGGCTCCTGGGCGGGACTTTAGCGACAGGGGCGGATGCATCCGCCCCCCACATGCACCAGCATCATAATACGGCTGCAATGGGATGGTGTTGAATCGGGGTTCGATACCGCGTAAATGGGCCAGGCGTGAGGGGCGGTGGTATCGACGGGGTGGTCATCCGGGTTCGATATCGCGTAAATGGGTCAGGCGTGTGGCGCGGCGGTATCGACGGGGTGGTCATCCGGGTTCGATATCGCGTAACGGGGTCAGGCGCGTGGCGTGGCGGTATCGACGCGGCGTTCATCCGAATTCGATTGCGCGTAACGGGGCCAGGCGCGGAAGAATCCGCGCCCTACGCGGGACCACCAAATCGGCGCATGGGTGGAATCGTCGCGAACGCGCGCGCACCAAATCGGCGCATGGGTGGAATCGTCGCGAACGCGCGCGCACCAAATCGGCGCATGGGTGGAAACGTCGCGAACGCGCGCGTACCAAATCGGCGCGTGGGGGGATCGGCGCTAGCGCTGTGCGTACGGGCGGGTGGTGCCGTCTCGCATCATCGCGAGCACGGTGTAGTGTTCGGGGGTTCCGCCTTCCATGCCGGGGGTGCCGGTCACCATCCCAGGGACTGTCAGTCCGACAACGTCGGCCGGCTTGTCGGTGAGAAGCTTCTGCACGAGATCGGCTGGTACGTGTCCTTCGATCACGTACTTGCCGACTTCCGCGGTATGGCATGATGCGGTCGCGTCGTTGATTCCGTGCGCGGTCTTGATCGAGTCGAGCACTCGTGCCGGCTCGTCGATTGCTGTCACCTGGAATCCGTTATCGCGCATGTGCTGCACCCACGCCTTGCAGCATCCGCACTGGGCGTCCTTGTAAACGACGACCGGTGTGCCTGGCGTACCGGGCGCGAGCGTCGCAGCGGCGTGCGTGGCGAGTCCCTGGGTGGAAGCCTGTTGGCTTGCGGGAGGTGTATCGGCCTTGCCGGAGGAGCAGCCGAGTGCGGCGACGATTGCTGCGAGGGCAATGGTGGCGTGGAACCGTGATATATTCGGGACGTTCGACATCGTAACACTCTCCAATTCTGTCCGTCGTCATCCCCGCGAAAGCGGGGATCCATGTTATCGATCTCTGGACGCGATGAGTGCGGGAAACTGGGCGGCAACAGGTGGATTCCCGCTTTCGCGGGAATGACGAGTCTGTAACGACGTCCCTAATGACTTATCGTGCCCAGCTTGCTGGTGTCGATCTCGCTCGACTCGCCGCGCTTGAACAGGAACGCTTCCATGTTGCGCGTTATGAACTGGCGAGCTTGCGGATCCATCACGTTGAGGCCGTAGTGATTGATCAGCATCGTCTGCTGCTTGAGCCAGTCGCCCCAGCAGACCTGGCAGATCTCGCCGAGCGCGCGCGCGCCGATCGGACCGGGGAATGGCGCGCGCTCGAAGCCTTCGCGCGTCTGGCCGCAGCGCGTGCAACTTACTGTAGCTGGCATTCGTCTCTTCGGTGTCTCGGGTTACGCGAAGCGCGCGTTACGCGGCGTCACGCATCTCCGACGATTCATGCTCCCGCATTCCGCGCGCGTACTTGATTTCGGCGAGACGGAACATCGCGAGGATGCGGAGATACAGCGCACCGACATCGAACTCGAACCAGCGCGCTGAGAAAACTGCGCTGTGCGGATCTGCGTGGTGGTTGTTGTGCAGCTCCTCGCCGCCGAGCCAGATACCGATGGGCGAGATGTTGCGGCTCTCATCCTTGACGTCGAAGTTGCGATAGCCGACCGCGTGACCGACGCCGTTGATGATGCCGGCTGCCCAGAACGGAATCCAGATCATCTGAATGCCCCACACGAGCGGTCCGACGAAGAATCCAAAGAGCCAGATGTCGATGCCCAGCATCAGCAGGATGCCGACCCAGTTGAGCTTGGAGAATACGTGACGCTCGAGCCAGTCGGTGGGAGTACCCTTGCCGTACTTCTCCAGCATGCCCGGCTGACGGACCGCCTTGCGGTAGTAGAACGCGCCCTTGAGCACGATGTTGCGGAGCCCTTCCATCAGCGGCGAGTGCGGATCACCCTCGCGGTCCGCGAATGCATGGTGCTTGCGGTGGCAGGCCACCCATTCCTTGGTGACGATCGCCGTCGACAGCCACAGCCAGATGCGCATCGGAAGCGCTGCCAGGTAGTGGAGCTTCACACCGCGGTGAGTCTGGGCGCGATGCAGGAAGATCGTCACGCAGACGTTGGTCAGGTGTCCAGCGATGATGATGAAAAGGACCGGCTTCCACCAGGCGGTGGCAAGAGCTGCGAAATGGGGCATTATTGCGTCAATCTCCGTGATCTATAGCAGACCTGTAATCTATAAAGACGCGTGAATCCGGGTATCAGGCAAAAGCTTACCGAACAATCGTTCGAATAGCCATCGATCAACCGGATGGATCAAAGTGACGCCGCCACTTGCGATGGCGCCACTCGCCCGGCATCATCCCGCGACATGCCGACAGCCGCCCATTCCGAATCTTCGCCGAACGCGTCATCCCGGCCGCTTTCCGTACTCGGGATCGGATCGGCACTGGGCGCTCCGACAGACGAGGAAGACGCGGCTTACGATCGCGCGCTGCGGCGGGCGATCGAGCTGGGTGTGAATCACGTGGATACGGCGATCAACTATCGCTGTCAGCGATCCGAGCGGGTGATCGGGCGTGTGCTGCGCGACGTGGGCAACGGCGATCGCGACGCCAGAATCTTCGTGGCGACCAAGGGCGGTTATCTGCCGCTGGAAGCCCCGCCGCCCGAGAGCAAGCAGGAGTACCGTGCGTACATCGCGCGTGAGTATCTCGACACGGGAATCATAGGCGCCGACGAGCTGGTTGCGGGCGGCCACTGCATCGCTCCGGCATTCCTGCGCAATCAAGTCGAACGCAGTATCGCGAACCTCGGCGTCGATTCGATCGACATCTACTACATACACAATCCGGAGCAGCAGCTCGACGCCGTGACGCGCGGCGAGTTCGACAACCGGATTCACGATGCGTTCGCGGAGCTGGAGCGTTGCGTGAACGACGGATTGATACAGTCATACGGCTGCGCGACGTGGAACGGGCTTCGCGTTCCCGCGGACGCGCAGAATCACATATCCATCGAATCGCTGGTGTCGGCCGCGCGTGACGTGGCAGGCGACGAGCATCACATGGTTGCCGTGCAGATGCCGGTGAATCTCGGGATGATGGAAGGAGTGCGATCGCCGACGCAGATGGTGAATGGACATCAGCGAACCGCGCTCGAATCCGCGAGCGACATGGGAATCGCGATGATAGCGGTCGCGCCGCTCATGCAGGGACGTCTGGCAACGAACCTGCCGGCGGCTGCGCGCGAGGCATTTCCGGAAGCGAAGACAGATGCTGCGTGCGCGTTGTCATTCGTGCGCATGTTGCCGAATATCGCGAGCATAGTTGTAGGAATGCGCGACGTGAGACACGTGGAGGAGAACGTGGAGCTGTTCACGTAGCGGTGTAAAGCACTATGCGAGTCGCGATCGTCGGTGGCGGGATCAACGGTGTGATGAGCGCATGGGCGCTCCGAAGGCGCGGCCACGAAGTCGCTCTGTTCGAGCGCGGCGTGCTGATGGGTGCGACGAGTGCAGCATCGAGCAAGCTGTTGCACGGTGGCCTGCGATACCTGGAGCAGGGCGACGTACGGCAGGTGTACGAAGGGCTGCACGAGCGGCGCTGGTGGATGCAGCGCGTACCCATGCTCACGCGTCGGGTCGAACTATTTTTGCCGCTGTACAGCCACGCGCCGCACGGACGTCTCGCACTTGCCGCGGGCCTCACGGCATACGATCTGCTTGCGGGCCGAGCGAGACTCGGGCGTCATAGATGGTGGAGTAGAGGACGCATGCCTGAGCGCGCGGGTGGCTTGAAGCGCGACGGACTGCGTGGTGCGTTCTCGTACTGGGATGCGCAGATGGACGACGCGGCGCTGGGCCGCTGGGCGGCTGACCGTGCACGAGACGACGGCGTCGTGATTCATGAGAACACCGACGTCCTGCAAATCGCACGCGACGGGGAGCTGCGTACGACACGCGGCACTTCGCGATTCGACGTGATAGTGAACGTTGCGGGACCATGGGCGCGTGCGTTGCTGGACGCGAACGGGATCGCGTCGCACACGCGGCTGGATCTGGTGCGAGGATCTCACCTCGTTGTGAACAGAGCGATCGAAGCCGGATTCGCGCTGAACCTTCCGTCGGACGGCCGGCTGGTGTTTGCGCTGCCACATCACGGACGGACGCTGGTGGGAACGACGGAAGTGCGTCAGACAATCGACGAGCCGATTGCATGCAGCGTCGCCGAGCGTGAGTACTTGCTGGATGCGTACAATACGTTCTTCGTGAACGGGATTGGTGATGCGGACATCGAGACGACGTTCGCGGGTGTGCGTCCGCTGGTGGA
>DATNCZ010000343.1:0-3944 GCA_035553335.1 Gemmatimonadaceae bacterium | reverse complement strand
CCGGAGTGGGGCGGCGTTCGGATCGAGGATGACGTGTATCTCAGCGCGGATGGACCGCGCCTGCTCACCGATTTTACCCACGAACTGCTGGAGCTGTCCGCGTGATAGATCTGCGCTATGTCAAGAAGCTGGTTGAGATGCTGGACGAGTCCACTGTCGACTCGATCGAGATCTCGACAGAAAAGGGGATGAAGATACGAATCTCCAAGACACCGCAGCAACGCGGCGGTGTATCCGTCGCCCAGCCGATGGCAATGCCCGTGGCGGCGGCACCGGCACCCGTGGTGTCCGCTCCGATTGCGCCAAGCGCCGAGAGCGTGGCTGCGGCGCGGGCGGATGAAGCGCGGGCGAACTACCTCGAAGTCAAGTCACCGATGGTCGGCACGTATTATTCGTCACCGGAGCCGGGAGCGAAGCAGTACGTGGCCGTCGGCGAGCGCATCACAAAGGGCCAGACGCTCTGCATCATCGAGGCGATGAAGATCATGAACGAGATCGAGTCGGAGTTCGACGGTGTGGTTCGCGAGATTCTGGTGGACAACGCACAGCCGGTTGAATATGGCCAGGTACTCTTCCGCATCGACCCCAACGCGTAGGCGGCACAATGGGTAGCGCAGAAGCGGGGGCGCCAGCGGGCGCATCGTCGTTCGACTACAAGGCAATACTGCAGCAGATGGTGCAGCGCAACGCGTCCGATCTTCACATCAAGGTCGGCCGCCCACCGACGCTGCGCATCAACGGCAATCTGGTTCCGATGGAGCTGCCGGCCATCAGGCTGGAGGATGTGCGGCACATCGCCGAGCAGTCGATGACTGAGCGCCACATGAAGGAGTTCGCCGAGCTCAAGGAATGCGACTACGCGCTCGGCGTTCCGGGGGTCGGGCGCTTCCGCGTCAACGCATATCAGCAGCGCGGGACCATCGCATATGCGTTTCGCGTGGTGCCGTTCCAGGCGCGCACGATCGGAGAGTTGAATCTTCCTGCCGTGGCCGAGAAGATCGCGATGGCGCCGCGCGGACTGGTTCTCGTGACGGGAATCACGGGTTCCGGCAAATCCACTGCGCTCGCGGCGATGCTGCAGCACATCAATCTCAATCGTTTCGCGAATGTCATCACGATCGAGGATCCGATCGAGTTCCTCCATCGTGACATCAATTCGCATATCAACCAGCGCGAAGTCGGCAACGACACGACGACGTTCGCGCAGGCACTTCGCCGCGTGCTTCGTCAGGACCCGGACGTGATCCTTGTGGGTGAGATTCGAGATCTGGAGACGCTCGACACTGCGCTTCAGGCGGCTGACACGGGCCATCTCGTCTTTTCGACGCTGCACACGACGGACGCGACGCAGACCATCAATCGCATACTGTCGTTCTACCCGCCGAACCAGGCTGCCGAGGTGCGCTTCATGCTGTCGAGCGCGCTCCAGGCGATCGTGTCGCTGAGGCTGGTGCCGAGAAAGGACGGCGCGGGCCGCGTGCCTGCGGCTGAAGTTCTGATCAATACACAGGCGGTCCGCGACAACATCCGCGACGTCGAGAAATCGCTAAACATCCCGGATCTAATCCGCGAAGGGACGGTTCATTACGGAATGCAGAGTTTCGACCAGAGTCTCATGTACTGGTACACCAAGGGCGTCATTACGTACGAGGCTGCACTCGGTGCGGCAACGAGCCCGAGTGAATTTGCGCTGAGAGTGCAGGGGGTCGCTGGAGCGAGCGACACGCACTGGGACGCCTTCACTGAAGCCGGTGTTCAGTAGCGGTGTTCAACAAGATCCTCATTGCGAACCGCGGCGAGATCGCGCTGCGTGTAATTCGTGCGTGTAAGGAACTGGGTGTACAGACCGTTGCGGTCTATTCCGAAGCTGATCGCGAATCGTTGCATGTGCGCTTTGCCGACGACGACGTCTGCATCGGACCGCCGCCTGCGCGCGAATCGTATCTGAACATCCCGCGACTGATCGCCGCGGCGGAAATAACCGGTGCTGACGCGATTCATCCGGGCTACGGATTCCTCGCCGAGAACGCGGAATTCGCCGAGACGTGCGCAGCGTCCAACATCGCGTTCATCGGCCCGACGGCGGAGCAGATCCGCGTCATGGGCGACAAGGCTTCGGCCCGTCGCGCGATGCAGGCCGTCGGAGTACCCATAGTTCCGGGCTCGCCTGGCCCCGTCGACGATGTGGACGAGGCGCTCAGGTTTGCGGTCGACATCGGATTCCCCGTCATCATCAAGGCCTCTGCCGGAGGCGGCGGAAAGGGAATGCGTGTCGCGGCGGATCCGGATGATTTCGCGCGCGCCTTCCAGCTGGCGCGATCTGAAGCTCTGTCGGCGTTCGGAAACGGCGACGTGTACGTCGAGAAATATCTCGCGCGGCCGCGCCACATCGAATTCCAGATCATGGGCGACTCGCACGGCAACGTGATCCACCTCGGGGAGCGCGACTGCTCGGTGCAGCGCAGGCACCAGAAGCTGATCGAGGAGGCGCCGAGTCCGGCGATGACGCCGGAGCTGCGCCAGGCGATGGGCGACGCCGCGGTGCGCGGCGCCAAGGCGATCAACTACGTCGGCGCTGGCACCATCGAGATGCTGTTGAACGAGGACAAGTCGTTCTACTTCATGGAGATGAACACCCGCATCCAGGTCGAGCATCCTGTCACGGAGATGCTCACGGGCATCGATCTCGTGAAGGAACAGATACGGGTTGCATCCGGCGAGCGGCTCAGCGTTACGCAGCTGCCGCAGCTGCGCGGGCACGTGATCGAATGCCGTGTGAACGCCGAGGATCCAGCGCGCAACTTTCAACCGTCGCCGGGACGGATCGACGTATTCCATCCACCGGGCGGTCCGGGCGTGCGCCTCGACACGCACGTGTATACCGGCTACAGCGTGCCGCCGTACTACGACTCGCTGCTGGCCAAGCTGATTTGCCAGGGGCGCGATCGCGAGGAGGCGATCCGGCGCATGCAGATCGCGCTGGAGAGCTTCATCGTGGAAGGCGTCACGACTACGATCCCATTCCTTGCGCGCGTGATGCACAACGCCGATTTTCAGGCGGGCAAGGTCGACACGAAGTTCCTCGAGCGCGAGGGTGCCGCGCTCATCGCGGAGCTCAACTAGGACACAAGACATTGCGGTTGGATGTATATCTTACGGCCGACGAGCTCGCGGAGACCGATCGCGCAGGCCGCGTCATCGCCGTTATCGACGTTCTGCGAGCCTCGACCAGTATCGTCACTGCACTCGCCAATGGCGCGCGTGCAGTGGTCCCGTTCGAGGATGCAGACGAGCTGATGACCCGCGCCCGGCAGTTCGAGCGCGGTGACGTTCGTCTCGCCGGAGAGCGGAAGATGCTGCCCATCGATGGCTTCGACATGGGCAACTCGCCGGCACAGTTCACGTCGGCTGCGATCGACGGACGCACGGTGCTGCTCACCACCACAAATGGCACGCGCGCGCTGATCGCCGCGCAGGGCGCGACCGACGTGGTGGTCGCCTCGTACGTGAACCTCTCGGCCGCCACAGCCATGCTGCGCACCGCGCTGCGTGGCGGCAGCGACGTCGTGCTGGCGTGCTGCGGACAGGACGGACATTACGCGCTCGAAGACGCGGCATGCGCCGGCCGATTCGTTCGTACGGTGACCAGGCGTCTCTCGGGCGTAGCGATGAACGACGCAGCTCATTCATGCGCGCTGCTGGCGCGCAGCTATGGCGACGAGATCGGCTCGATCTTCCTCGATTCGGCGCATGGACGCGCTCTGTCGCAGGCGGGCTTCCATGATGACCTTGCGCTCTGCGCGGCCGTCGATGCATATCCGATCGTGCCGGTATTTGCGGAGCGCCAGATAACCAGGCTCGGCAACGATCGGGAGCGATGAAGTGGCCGACGCGGCGCTGAAGCGGGAGGTGCAGGCGATTGCATTTCTGCTGCTTGCGGTCTT
>DATNCZ010000342.1:0-2856 GCA_035553335.1 Gemmatimonadaceae bacterium | reverse complement strand
CATCAGGTCTCCACTGGCAAGCTGACACCTCTCTGATACGTGCGAGGAGCCGCGAATGTCCGTCCGCGTCGCGCAGGTACAGCGAGTCGCCGTGTGCGTAAGCAATTTTCCGGTCGTCGGGTGACCACACGGCGTTGGTGATCCGGCCGTCCGGAGCAGCGCGCATTTCCGGTCGCGGCGATCCGCCGGACGATGGTGCGCTGAACACTGCGCCGCCCGCAAGGAACAGGATTCGCGATCCGTCCGCCGACCATTGCGGATTGGTTTCGACGCTCGTGGAATCATCGGTGAGCTTCACGGCGCGACCGCCCGCTACCTGCCGCACGTATATGTGCGTGAGCACGGTGCTGCCACCTGCGTACGCCACGTACTTGCCATCGGGGGACAGGGCAGGCTGGATCTCGAGTCCCGGCTCCCATGTCACCTTGCGCGCACTGCCGAACGCGGCGATTGGCGTGTTCGGCCTGTAGTGCTGTCGGGCGATGAGAAATCCGGCGCACCCGAGTGCGACTGCGCCGACCGCGACAGCAGCTGTCCACGCAGCCGGAACTCGGATTGCGGTGGCGGTGCCCGCATGCCTTCGCGCAGAAGTCGTTGTGGTGCTGCCGGACAGCGCGCGTGCGAATGCAGCGGCGCTATCGAATCTGTCGGCTGGCAGCTTCTCGAGCGCCGTGAGTACCGCGTCCTCGACGGCTGGCGGCACGCTGCGTCGCTGCGGGATGATCGGCGCGAGATCCTGCGTCACCACCTTCGCAACAATTGCCTGAGCACTCGGTCCGGTGAACGGTGGCTCTCCGGTGAGCATCTCGTACGACACGGCGCCGAGCGAGTAGATGTCCGAGCGCGGGCCGATCTCGCGCTCGCCCATCGCCTGCTCGGGGGACATGTACTGCGGAGTGCCGAGTGACAATCCCGTCTGCGTCATCCGCTGACCGCCTGCCTGCTGCACTGCCAGTGCGATGCCGAAGTCAGCTACAAGGGCATGTCCGTTCTGGATCAAAATGTTCTCAGGCTTGATGTCGCGATGCACTACGCCGCGGCCGTGTGCGTACTCCAGTGCGTCGGCGACTTCGCTTGCGATTCGAACGGCGTCCGCTATGGAGAGCTGCTTGTCGCGATCCAGCCGTCCGCGCAGCGTCTCACCATCCACATACGGCATCACGTAGTACAGCAGTCCGTCTGCGCTTCCAGAATCGAACAGCGGAAGAATATGTGGATGCTGCAGATTCGCGGTGAGCTCGATCTCCTTGAGAAAGCGGTCTGGTCCCAGCACCGCCGACAGCTCTGCGTGCAAAACCTTTATGGCAACCTTACGGTGATGCTTGACGTCCTCGGCGAGATACACCGTCGCCATGCCGCCCGCGCCAAGCTCGCGCTCGATGGTGTAGCGATCTGAAAGCGCGGCACTCACGCGGTCCGGAATCGAGTTCATCGAGCGGTCACGGCAGTGCGCGGTGGAACGCGCGCCGGCGCGAGCGCGATCTGGAGCTGGTCGCGGAGGTCGGGCATGACCGCGGGCGGATGGGCGCTCACGAGATTCAGCGACTCAGTGAAGTTGCTGGCCTGGCACCCGCCGCATCCCGCAGCTGGTCGGTGGGATCGACGCCGCTGAATGACGGCGCGACGACGCAGCTGCCGTATCGATTACGAAAGCCCGCAAGGATGCGGGCCTGATTGTCCCGCGCAACGGCGACCTTGTTTCTAGAAAGGCCGAGCAGGGTGGCACGGGACCAGCCGGCCATCATGTGGTTCGCCTCGCGAAGTCTTGCGACGGCGGACAGCATCCGGTCCTGCTCGGCACCTGAGAGCGGTCCTCCCGCTCGGCGCGTCGGCTGAAGCTCTATTCGCTCCGAGTTCTCCGCGAGGTTCGTCGCTTCGAGCACCGGCAGCAGTCGATAAGGCTTGGACCACGTCACCATGCGATCAGCCGACGTGTGCGACGCTGCATCCGACGCGACGGCGGTGCGCCAGGCTTTCGCATCCCACGTGCGCGTCGGCGGCGTGTACGCGTGTGCGAGAGCGGCGATCGCGCGGCGGTCGCGACCACCTTCCACCGCGGCCTGAATGGTATCGAGTTGATGGTCGAGGCATACTTCGATCGCCGCGCGGGTGAACGCCTGCGGTCCATCGTCGTCACTGAGCTCGATCCGCATCGCCTGCTCTGCCTCGTGCACCTTGGCGCGCCAGTGCAGTGCCTCGACCGTCTGCTCCGCGCCGAGCGCTATGAGCACACCGAGCACGATGATGCCGACTTCCTTCAGAAACTCGCGGAAGTTGTGGATCGGTTTTGGCTTGTGGATTTCCATCGGCGCCTCACGCTCCCGAGTTGAATGCAGGGTCGCTCACCGGGCATGCTCGACGCCGTGCGACTGTTCACGGATTTTCGTCAGAACTTCACCGAGCCAGTTCGTCACCACGATGAGCTTGGCACCCTCGCCCGCGTCTCGCGCCACGATGAAGCGCTTGCCGTCACCCTGCACGTCATAGCTGCGGTTGACAAGCTGCTCTGCTGCATCGCTCGTGAAGAGCGAGTCGGTGCGAACGACACGCGGCATGGCGCCGTGAACGTCGAGCGTCGCGACCCTGAACGTGCTGTGGGTTCGGTAGAAGAGTTGCCGGCCGTCGTGCGACCATTGTGGCTCGAGACCGCCGTCAGGTGAGATCTGCACGTTCCCGCCGCCGGCAGGGAAGGAACGCACTGACACCTCCAGCCGCTTGCCCGCCGTGGTCGTGTACGCGAGCCACTTGCCGTTCGGTGAGACGGTGGGCGTGAACATCGCCGGCCCTTCGAGAACCGGGATCGGCTGGCTCGCGGCGCCTCCGGTATTGCTGAGTGGGACCGCGTACGCCCGAACG
>DATNCZ010000341.1:0-2545 GCA_035553335.1 Gemmatimonadaceae bacterium | reverse complement strand
CCACCTTCGCGATAATCGACAAGCGACGACCCAAGGCCAACGTGGCCGAAGTCGTCAACGTCGTTGGCGAGGTCGGTGACCGGGACTGTCTCCTGGTCGACGACATGATCGACACGGCGGGTACCATGTGTGAAGCGGCGCGCGCGCTCAAGGCTCTGGGCGCGCGTGACGTGTATGTCTGTGCAACTCACGCGCTGTTCTCCGGCCCCGCCGTCGAACGGCTCAGCAGTGCGCCTATAGCGGAGGTAGCGGTGACCGATACCGTGAGCATTCCGCCGGAGCGAACGTTCCCGACGCTGAAGATTCTTTCGGTCGGCGAGCTTCTCTCCAAGGCGATTCGTTACATCCACTCCGAGCAGTCGGTCAGCTCGCTATTTGAATAGGGGTCCAGCATGGCAACAGCATCACTCACCGCAACTCGCCGCACCGGCACCGGAAAGGGCAACGCACGCTCGCTTCGCCGCGACGGCCAGGTCCCTGCGGTCATCTACGGACATGCGCGCGAATCGCTACCGCTCGCCGTCTCGGCGCGCGATCTCGAGAAGCTGCTGTCGCGCATCTCGGCCGATAACACGGTCGTCGAGCTGGCGGTGGATGGCACCACTTCCCGCGCGCTCATTCGCGAGATTCAGCGCCATCCCTTCAAGCGCGCGATCCTGCACATCGATTTCCAGGAGATCGTCGCCGGCGAGAAGATGACGGTGCGCGTTCCGCTGCGTCTCATCGGTACGCCGGTCGGGGTACGCCTGAGCGGCGGCATCATCGACCACCCGCTTCGCGAGCTCACGATCTCGGTCGATCCGGCCCGTATGCCGAACCAGATCGAGATCGACATCACCGACCTCGACCTCGGCGACTCCATTCACGTGAGCGGCGTCAAGGTTCCTGACGGCGTCACAGTGCTGGACGAGCCCGGTGCAGCCGTCGTCGTCATCGCAACGCCACGCGCAGCGGTGGAAGCTGTCGCGGCGGAAGCCGAGCCGACCGCAGCCGAGCCGGAAGTCATTCGCGCCAAGAAGCCGGAAGAGGGTGCAGAGCCCGAGAAGAAGTAACTCACTCGTGCAACGTCAGAGGGCGGGCAACTCGCCCGCCCTTTTTCGTACCCGTAATCAATCGTGAAACTCATCGTCGGACTCGGCAATCCCGGTCGCGAATACGCAGCGACGCGCCACAATGTAGGGTGGTGGCTCGTGGATCATCTCGCCCAGCGCTGGCATTTTGACGGATGGCGCAAGGACGGCGACGCGCAGGTGTCGAGCGGCATGCTCGGAAATGTGAAGGTTCGTCTGCTGAAGCCGCAGACATTCATGAACCTGAGTGGCGACGCACTGCGACCGTATACACGCCGTCCGTTCTGGGCGCCGGCAACGGACCTGCTGGTAATCTCGGATGAAGTCGCGCTGCCGGTCGGACGATATCGGACGCGCGCGAAAGGCAGTGCAGGCGGACACAACGGATTGAAGAGCGTCGAGCATGTGCTCAAGACTCGCGACTATGCACGGCTTCGCATCGGCGTCGGGCCGCCGGCAGATCGCCAGATAAGCGGAGACCTGGCAGACTTCGTTCTGGCGCCGTTTGGCAAGATGGAGCGCGAGGAGATAATGTCACTCATGCCATCGCTCACGGACGTGTGCGAGATATGGGCGAAGGGCGACATCGAAGCCGCAATGCGGTTGAACAATTGAGGCGCGTAGAGGGCAGCATCACCAATCGTCATTCCCGCTGTAGGGCGCGGATGCATCCGCGCCTCGGGAATCCATGTTATCGATCTCTGAATGCGATGAAAACAGGAAGCCGGTCGGCAACAGATGGTTCCCCGCTTTCGCGGGGATGACAGTCTCGTAACACCAATATTCTCAGTGATCAAATGTTAAAGCTCGGCATCGTAGGACTTCCCAACGTCGGAAAATCGACGCTCTTCAACGCACTCACCGCTGCGAGTGCCGAGGCGGCGAACTATCCGTTCTGCACTGTCGAGCCAAATGTCGGCATGGTGGAAGTTCCCGACGCCCGGCTCGGCAAGCTCGCCGAGATCGTGCATCCGAAGAAGATCGTTCCCGCGGTCGTGCAGTTCGTCGACATCGCAGGCCTCGTCAAGGGTGCGGCAGACGGCGAGGGACTCGGCAACAAGTTTCTCGCGAACATTCGAGAGACCGACGCGATAGTTCACGTCGTGCGCTGCTTCGACGACGAGGACGTGACGCACGTCATGGGCAGTGTCGATCCGGCACGCGATCGCGAGGTGATCGAGTTCGAGCTGGCCATCGCGGATCTGGGAACGCTCGAGAAGCGCCTCGACAAGACGCGTCGTACTGCCAAGACCGGAGACAAGGATGCAGCGACAGAACTCGTTGTCCTCGAACGCGCAAATGATTTCCTGAAGGAAGGACGCGGACTCTGGCACGCGTCGCTCACGGCGCACGAGAAGGAAGTGCTCGCGCCACTGACATTGTTGACCGTGAAGCCGGTGTTGTACGCGCCGAACGTCAGCGACGCCGAGCTTACTGGCGAGGAAGGCCCATATCTGGCGGCACTGCGCGCCGCT
>DATNCZ010000340.1:0-3464 GCA_035553335.1 Gemmatimonadaceae bacterium | reverse complement strand
ATACGCCGCGACCGACGTATATCGCGAGCGGTATGGCTACGATAACAGCGCGTTCGAGGACAGCCTGCGCGCACTGGGATTTCAGATTCCGCGCGATCTGCGCAGCAACTACGCCAATACGCTTCTGTCGATCACGTCGTTCCTGAACTTCGCGCATGTGCAGCCGATCAGCGAGGTCATGAGTCCGGGTTCGAAGGACTTCACGCCCGTAGCATACCTGATGGAACACAACAGGGCCGAGCGATTTCTCAAATCGCAGGGATACGAGTTCGTGTTCTTTCCGTCCGCATGGTACTCGCCGACGCTGACGAACAGCGATGCCGACGAGCAGTACGATCCATACAAGCACTTCAGCCTCGCGCGCGCCATACATCGTTCGTGGCTCGCGCAATACTTCGCCAACATGACGATGTTCAGCAAGTTCATGCCACGCCTGGCGAGCGAGAACAAGGTGGACGCCGACCACGAAATGCTGGACTTTGCCGGCGTTCCGTCGATCGCGGCGGACCCACGTCCTACCTTTACCTTCGTGCACGTGCTGATGCCGCACCTGGGCTTCAAGGTCGATTCCGCGTGCGCGCCGCTGGTGAGGTCTCCTGGATCTACCGGACTTTCTGGAGAGCTCAAATGTCTCAACAGGCAGACACTCGGGATGGTGCATGCACTGATTTCCCGATCGTCGGTGCAGCCGATCATCATACTTCAGGGCGATCACGGGTCACAGTCGCTGAAGCAGTTCGTGAGCTACACCGCGCTTCCAAACACGGACCAGGCCAGGGAGCGGTTCAGACCTTTCGGCGCGTACTACCTCCCGGGCAGCCCTGCTGGCGTGATTCCGGATTCGACCAGCATCGTGAACGTGCTGCGTTACGTGTTCGATTACTACTTCAACACCGACCTCAAGCCGCTGCCGAACACGATGTACTACTCCCACTGGATGTATCCGTACCGAATGACGGAAGTGGACGGCAACTTCCACGTGGTCAGGCAGCGGGCAGCGCCTGGTAAGTAGATTCCACATGTGACGGAACATGTGATGGAAGCGCCGAAGGACATCGAAAGCCGCGTCAAGGCGCGTGCGCGGGAGCTCGGCTTCGATCTCGTGGGAATCGCTACGCTCGGCGAAGTCGAAACTGCGGATCACTTCGACGAATGGATCACCGCCGGTTACGCCGGCGAGATGGGCTATCTGGAGCGTGGCGCCGAGAAGCGTCGCGACACGCGGAGACCATTCGAGGGAGTGCGGAGCGCGGTCGTCGTCGCGATGAATTACGGCGGAACGCAGCCGCCCGGTCCCGTAGCGCGCTACGCGCGTGGTGACGATTACCACGATCTGATGATCGACAGGCTGAACGAGCTGCACCGCTGGATCGAGAGTGAGACGGGTCGCCCCGTCCGCGGCAAGCCGTACGTCGATACGGGCCCGATACTCGAGCGCGATCTCGCGCGACGCGCGGGACTCGGCTGGTTCGGAAAGAACACCAATCTCATCAATCCGGAGCTCGGCTCGTTCTTCTTTCTGGGCGAGCTGTTGCTTGATCTCGAGCTGCGTGCTGACGATCCATTCGAGATGGACCGTTGCGGGAGTTGCACGCGATGTCTCGATGCGTGTCCAACAAACGCGTTCGTTGCGCCGAGGGTGCTGGACGCGACGAGGTGTATTTCATATCAGACGATCGAGCAGAAGGGACCGATTGCGGAAACGCTACGCGAAGCAATCGGCGAGCATCTGTACGGGTGCGACGTTTGTCAGGACGTGTGTCCGTGGAACGTGAAGTTTTCACGAGATGCGACGGAGCCAGCGTTTGTGGCGCGTGAGGTGATCGTGGGGAAGGATGCGCGGACGCTGGCCAACGAAGTTATTGCGATGGAGCAGGAGGAGTTCAGTGCTGCGTTCAGGAAGTCGCCGGTGAAGCGCGCGAAGCTCGCCGGATTGCAGCGGAACGCGCGGGTGGTATTGGAACACTTCAAAGCGGGATCAAACGACAGCTGAGCAGCAACCAGGTGGGGAGCGGGCGCCGCGTGAGCGGCTCTCGTGCCGACTGTTGCGAGTCCAGCGACGAGCACAATCGTGGCACTCGGATTCGCTCATTTCCTTCGGAGGCTTCGAGGATCAACTGATCACTTTCTGCTCACTGCGGCGATGTCTGCATTACCCAGACGTCGCTCTGAAGGTCGGCGATCGTGAAGTACATGCGACCCTCGCCGATGCTCCACTCGGGGCGGTACGCGGGACGGTCGGGGTCATCGAAGTGCGCGAGCAGCGTCGGCGCGCCACCGTTGATCGGGATGGACCAGAACTCCGCGTTTCCCTTCGCGTCGTGCGACTTGAAATACAGCGTGCGGCTGTCGGCACTCCAGACCGGGTACTCGGCGTTCATCCGGCTCTTCGCTGAATCGAGCACGGTGCGCGGCGCACCAGAGTCGGGGTTGATCATGACCAGCGATCCGCCCAGGAAAGCATTGCTGTACGCGATCCAGTGCCCGTCGGGCGACCAGATGGGCCACGACGTGACGTTGGACGCAGTGTCGAGCTTCGTGAGATTGATCGGTGTTCCCCACGTGCCGTTCGGATTCTGGTGCACGATGTAGACGCCGCCGCCGCCGTACAATGTGTACGTGATCGACTTGCCGTCCGGGGACCACTGCGGCTTCGACTCCTGTGCCGGCGACCTCGTGACCGTCTGCACGGGACCGCCGTCGAGCGGGAGCACGTAGATGTCGCGCGATCCCGAGCGCCAGGAGTGAAAGGCCACCTTTTTGCCGTCTGGCGATGGCATAGGCGAGAAATCGTCGGTACTATCGAACGTGAGCTGCTCCGGCATGCCGCGCGGAAGACGCATCCGGTAGAGCTCGGACGTCCCGCTCACATTGGAGTCGTAGTACAGCCACCTGCCGTCCACCGACGGCTCGGCTTCCTCAACGACCTGTGTCCCGCGGGTCACCTGCGTGGCGCTAGCCTCGCTCGCGCCACGCGGTGGAAATGGCAGCGACCAGACGTTCGACGTCTCCACGAAGCGGTCGTATGCGAAGTGCGTCCCATCCGCCGATGTCGAGATCGAGTGCGCGTCCAGTCCGGTGGTAAGACGCACGGGTGCGCCTTCGGCGTGCCCGTCGCTGTTGATTCGTAGCGCGTAGATGTCGCGGGGGCCGAGCCGATTGGAGAGGTAGTACAGCCAGCGGCCGTCGCGCGACCACGCCGGACTCTGATTGATCGACGTGCTGTCGGTCACAGGGATCACCGCGCCGTCGCGCACGCGGATGACCATCACGCGACTCGGTGACATGTTGCCGAAGAAGCGGCCCACGCGCGAGTAGAACATGTTGCCGGAAGCGCACGCGATGAGCGCACCGCCGGGTGCCCAGCGGCAGAGTGCGGGCTCGGGCAAGTGCGCGAGCAGATGCGACCGTGCCGCTGCAGTACGCGTGAACACGGAGTCGGCAATCGTGTACACGATCCCCTG
>DATNCZ010000339.1:0-6887 GCA_035553335.1 Gemmatimonadaceae bacterium | reverse complement strand
CAAGGAAGGCGACAAGGCGATGTCGCCTGCGTGGCGCCGCGACGGCACCGCCATCGTGTACAGCGAGATGAACGATGCAGGGACGCAGATCGCCCTGGTCAACCTGGTTACCGGACAGACTCGCACATTGGCGGCAACGCCGCGCGGTCTCAACATCACGCCGATCTTCTCCTCCGACGACAAGTCAGTCATATACGCGAGCGGCTCCGATTTCCACACGGGTCTCGTCTCGGTCCAGCTGGACGCTGCCACGACGGCCAGGCCGCTGCCCGTGAACCGCTCCTTCGACGCCGACGAGCCGATTCTGAGCCCCGATGGCGCGCGTATCGCCTATGTCTCCTCCCGCCCCAAGACTCCGCAGATCTATTCCGCCAATCTCGACGGAACGGACGAGCGCGTCGAAGCGCCGGCTCCCCCGAAGACGCGGGTCTATCACACCAGCCCGGACTGGAGCCCCGACGGACGGATGATCGCGTACCAGCAGCAGAATGGCGATTTCCAGGTCTGGGTAGTAAACCGGGACAATCACAACGTCCGCCGCCTCACCTCGGTTGGAGAGAACGAGGACCCGTCGTGGGCACCCGATGCGCGCCACATCGCTCTCACATCCAACCGCGGCGGTGCCAAGGCAATCTGGGTTCTGGATATCCAGACCGGTCGCTTCCGGCAGCTCACCGCAGCCGGCGACGCTCGGCTGGCAGCATGGTCCGGTCCGCTCGGCTCCAACGCGCCAGGGCCCCTGGCCATAGCGCGGTAATCGGATGTTCATGATGGGCTGAAGCGTTGCACCTGTAACGCTACGTTACAGCCATTTCGTTTCGCAAACCGGCGGGTTGCATCGTAAGTCGTTGATATTCAACGATTTAACGTGTGGCCCGCCGGTTGCTTTAGAGCCCGGTGCAAGAACCTTCGTACATTACTGGAGCCAAGCACATGTTTCGTACTTCGATTGTCCGCTCGACCCTGTTCGGCCTTGGCGTCGCGCTCATCGCGACCGGGTGCACACCTGAGAACCTCTCCGGCCCCCAGGCATCGCTGACCCCGCCGAATGCGGCAGTTACGGCAACGCCTGGAGCCAGTGCCAGCCTGCTCGGTGGAGTTCTCAATCTTACGGGAACGGTCGTTCATACAGTCGTTCAGACCGTGAACGACCTGCTTTACCCGGTCGTTCAGCGCCAGCAGGCGCTGGCTCATCCGATCACGGTCACCCACACGATCGGCGCCGCCGGTGGGTCCATCTCGATTCCCGAGGCTGGTTTCACCATAACGTTCGCCCGTGGCGCGGTGCTCACGCCCACGCCGATCACCGTCACCGCCGACTCTGGCAAGGCGATCTCATACGAGTTTGGTCCGCACGGCACGCAGTTCTACGCGCCCGTAACGATCAAGCAGGACATGAGCCTGACGACGCTGGTGGACAATCCGGGCGCCGCTTCCGGCATCCACGGCGGTTACACCGCAAACGGCCTCCAGGATATCATCAACGGACTGCTGGCACGTGTCGCTGAGATCATCAATGCCACCACAACGATCGTCATCGGCCCTGATGGCAAGGCGCACCTCGGCACATCCAGCTTCATAATCAAGCACTTCTCGGGCTATATCCTCATCAGTACCTGAGGCAACCAATGAACTCCGAAGCAATGCACTTTCCACCCACACCCTTCGATGAGCTGCGCGCACGCGCAGCTCAGTTCATTGAAAAGGCCAAGACAGCGCAACGTCATGGCGACGCAGACAGTGCGTTGGCACACTACGACGACGCGCTCTCGTTGATGGAGGATGAGGGTGATTCCCCCATGGCCGCCGATGCGCTCAGATGGAAGGGCTGGGTTCTCAGCGAACGAGGGGACACACCTGCCGCGTACAGGTTCTTCAATCGAAGTCTCGCGATGGCGGAGCGGCTCGACTACGTGAATGGCCAGGCGCATGCGCTCAACTGCCTTGGCACCATCGCACAGCGTCGAGGAGAGTTGAAGAACGCCGAGCGGCTGTACAGCCAGGCCGCATTCCGCGCCGAAGCAAGTGCTGACCGGCGCTTGCTCGGGATGGTCGAGCTGAATCAGGGAGTGATCGCATCGTCGTTGGGTGACTGGGACACTTCGATAGTGCGGTTGCGGCTGAGCCTCAAGGCATTCGAGAGCGTCGGCGACAAGGAAGGAGCGTCATATGCGCACAACAACATCGGGCTGCATTACGTCGCAAGGAAGCGTTATGGACAGGCGGTCGAATCGTTTGAAATGGCTCTTGCCATCGCGTACGCGCGGGAAGACATGGTGGTCGAGGCAACGGTCGAGCTGAACCTCGGCGACGTGCGGATACGACAGGGGGAGCTCGACAGTGCGACGCGGTCCGTTGCCCGGGCGCTCAAGATCGCCGAGATCCGGCGGGACCGCCTTCGTATGGCCGAGGCGCTACGGCTCAAGGCACGGATCGAGAGGTTGCGGGGACAGTTGGCGACAGCCGTGGAGACACTGCGGCAGGCTCGCTATCAGGCTCGGGAGGGCGAGGATGCCCTGCTTCAGCTGGAGCTCCTCACCGAGCTGGGCGAGCTCTGCCGGGAGCAGGGCGATTCGGAGCGGACCAGGGATGTTCTCCGGGAGGCCCTGGTCGGCTTTACCGAGATAGGAGCGATCAGACGAGCCGAGGCAATTGCGGAGGAATTGGCCGCTTTGTAGCCGTTTTGGGGGGTGCGCCATCTGGTTACAGCTTGATGCGGGGCTGGCCGACACTCTGAGGGTGTCACCTACCTCGCATCCGCATTGAGTACTTACACCGAACCTGCTTCGCTTGGGATTGGGTGGGCGCCTCCGCGTCTGCCTGACCCAGCCGCGCGTCAGACCGCCCGTCAGGAGCCGGTAATCTGGACGGAAGGGATGGTCGTGGGGCAGAGTGACTCTCTGCAGGCAGCGGTGGCTCTGGCGACCAAAGTAGGCACCAGCCGCGCAGCGACCGTGCTGGTCTGCGGTGAGACAGGGACAGGAAAGGAGCTCTTCGCGCGCGGAATCCACGCATGCTCCACCCACTCCAACGATCCCTTTGTCGCAATAAACTGCGCGGCGATCCCGGAATCCCTTCTGGAGAGCGAGCTCTTTGGCCACGAGCGCGGCGCATTCACTGATGCACGCGCGATGAAGCGAGGCCTGCTCGAAGTCGCCGGCCGCGGGACGATCTTCCTGGACGAGATAGGTGAGCTGCCGCTCAAGCTGCAGCCGAAATTGCTCCGCATACTGGAGCAGCGCACGTTCAGGCGCGTGGGTGGTTCCGTCGAGCTGCCCATCGCGGCGCGGGTCATTGCAGGCACCAACGTATCGCTCGCGGCTGCGGTCGACAGCGGGGCGTTTCGCGAGGATCTGTTCTATCGATTGAGCGTCGTACGTCTGGATCTTCCGCCGTTGCGCGAGAGGTCTGGTGACGTCGAGCTGCTTGCGCGTCACTTTCTGCGCGATCTTGCGCGTGAAAGCGACGGTGTCCCCGCAACACTTTCCGCCGATGCGCTCACCGCTCTCTGCACGCATACCTGGCCCGGCAACGTGCGCGAGCTGAAGAATGTCATCGAGCGCGCAGTGATCGTCGCAGGCGGAAAGACGATCCAGCGACAGCACCTGCTGTTCCAGCGCAGGCGCAGCGTTCAGGCAGATGTCGATGTGGAGTGTGGAACAGTGATCCGCATTCCTCCCGGCGGCAAGACGCTGGACGAGATCGAGTCCGAAGCAATACAGGCAACGCTCGCGCTCACGCACGGCAACCTCAGCGCGACAGCCCGGATCCTCGGAATATCACGTCCGACGCTCGGCAGAAAACTGCGCTCCGCGGGTCTCGAGCGACGCATGGTCGTATCGAGCCAGTGACGACGGCGACAATGACCCGGATCGACGCAGTACCGCATGCCGTTTCACCCGTTTCGTTCGACGACGTGGTCAACGAGGCGAGGAGCCTCGAGCGGAATGGCAGATGGACGGCTGCGCGCTCCTGCTACGAGAGTCTGCTGGATGATGACGCACTCACTGCGGCGGCACGCTCGTCGTTGTTACGCTGGATCGGACGCACGCACGCCGAGGAGGGGAATCCGGACACAGCGTTCTCCGTGCTGGAGCGCGCAGTTGCGGCTGCGGAAGCATCCGGTGACGTGGGTGTGGAAGCGCACGCGCTGAACGGGCTGGCGGTAGTCGAGCAGACGCTGGGCAATCTCGACCGTTCCGAGGAGTTGTACCTGCGCGCGCGAATCCGGGCCGCAGAAGCGGATGATCAGCTGCTCCTGGCGATACTGGATCAGAATCTCGCAACCGTTGCCAACATTCGTGGCAACCTCGAGCTCGCGCTGGAGTCGTATGGATCGAGCCGGAGGCGCTTCCATGCGCTGGGCCGCTCGTCATACGAAGCACACGTGCTCAACAATGTCGGGATGGTGCTGACCGATCTTGGTCGGTGGGAAGACGCCGAAGCGGCCTATGGCTCCGCGTGTGAAGCGTGCGCAACCAGCGACGACAGGGAGCTCTTGCGCAGGATCGAGGTGAATCAGGCCGAACTCTGGATCGCGCGCAACGATCTGCCCAAGGCGCGTGAACGTTGCGAGCGGCTGCTGAATGATGCGCAGCGCGAACAAAACGTATCGGCACCGTGGCTCGGCGAGGTTTACAAGCACTACGGCGTCGTGTGCAGGGAGCAGCGTCAGCTGGATCGTGCGGAGGACTGGTTTGCCCAGGCGGCCAGGATCGCGGACAACTCGCATGACCTGCTGCTGGCCGCCGAGACGGCGCGCGAGCAAGCCGAGCTTTACTGGATTCAGGCGCGAAACAGCGACACTCTGCAGGCGCTGAACGCAGCACACGGCTGGTTTTCACAGTTGCGCGCGGAGCGTGATCTCGATGCAATCGCGCGACGCAATGGACGCCTGGAAGAGCGGTTCCTCGAAGTGGTGCGGAAGTGGGGCGAATCGATCGAAAGCAAGGACTGTTACACACAGGGACACTGCGTACGTGTCGCAGACGTGGCGTGCATGCTCGCCGAGCGGATGGGGTTCGACTCGAAGACGTTGTTCTGGTTTCGCATCGGTGCCCTGCTGCACGATGTGGGCAAGTTGATAGTCCCCCAGGAAGTGCTCAACAAGCCCGGCAAGCTCGATGACGACGAGTGGCGCATCATGAAGCGTCATCCGGAAGCCGGCGTGGAGCTGCTGGCCGACATCGAGTTCCCGTGGGATGTGCGACCCATGGTGCGTAACCACCATGAGCGTTGGGACGGTACAGGATATCCCGATGAGCTCGCGGGCGAGGCGATACCGCTTTCGGCGCGCATTCTTTGCATTGCCGATGTGTACGATGCCCTGACGACGAATCGCTCGTACCGCAAGGGTTTCGATCATGAGCGTGCCGTGGCCGTAATGACCGAGAACAATGCGAACGGCCACTTCGACCCCGCGATATTCGATCTCTTCCTCGAGTGGGCTGCGACGCACAATACAACGGTGGCATGACCATGCCGTTCATCTTTCGAGGGAACGCTGGTGCGTCACTGCGATCGGCCGCACTCGCGGTGCTGATCATCGGCGTCGCTGCGTGCACGCCGGATGCGAAGGTCGCGAAGATGAGTGGTGCGGGAGGGACACTCGTTGTCGCCACAGCGGGTGACGCCGACAATCTGTTTCCGCCGCTCACGATGACGAGTCAGGGGCGCCAGGTGGTGGATCAGATATTCGACTATCTGGCCGACATCGGACCAGAGTTGAACACGATCGGCGATGGAGGCTTCACGCCCAGGCTCGCTGATTCCTGGAGCTGGGCGCCCGACTCGTCGTGGATAGCATTTCATATCAACGCCCGTGCGCGGTGGCACGACGGGCAGCCGGTTCGCGCAGGCGACGTCCGATTCACGTTCAAGTTGCTGACGGACTCGACGCTTGCATCGCCGATAGCGGCGACGTTGCGCGGGATCGATTCCGTAAGCGTACGCGATTCACTTACCGCCGTCGTGTGGTACGCGAGACGGACGCCGGAGCAGTTCTTCGATTTCGTGTACAACGTGGCGATACTGCCCGAGCATCTCCTGCATGATGTTCCGGTGAAGTCGCTCGCGTCGTCGCAATTTGCGCGGCATCCGGTGGGCAGTGGCCGCTTTCGGTTTGGCAGATGGGACGGCGGATCGCGCATCGAGATCGTGAGCGACAGCGATAATTATCGCGGCCGCGCACGGCTCGACCGCGTCGTGTGGTTGGTGTCACCGGACATGCAGGCAGCGACGACGCGGTTGCTTGCGGGCGAGGCGGACTTCCTCGAGGTCGTGCGTGGTCCCGCGGTGGATCAGGTCGTGGCATCGCCGCGCGTACGGCTGTTGACGTCGCCAAGTCTCGATTATGGTTTTCTGGCATTCAACGTTCGGCGCGCGCCGTTCAACGACAGGGAAGTGCGACGTGCGTTGAGCATGGCCGTGGATCGGTCGGCGATGGCCCGGAACGTGTTCGACACGCTGGCGCTTCCGGGGCTCGGGCCTGTGACGCGCGCACTGCCGGTCAGCAGGGGTGTTGTCGCACTTCCATACGATTCCGCGGCGGCGGTGAAGATACTTGCCGCGCACGCTCCGATATCATTCAGGTTGCTCGTTCCCACGTCGAGCGCCGTGCGCGTCAAGTACGCGACGCTGCTTCAGGAGCAGTACCGTCGCTTCGGGGTGAAGGTGACCATCGAGCCGCTCGAGGTCAACGCATTCGTTCAGCGACTCACCAGGGGCGACTTCGACGCTGTGCTCAATGCATGGCATTCCGATCCGAGTCCTCAAGCCGTTGTTCAGGCATGGGGGACGGCAGGTGCACCGCCCGAAGGCGCCAATTTCGTCGGGTACACGAGTCGGAGCTTCGATGCGCTGGTGGATAGCGGAGCCCGCTCATTCGA
>DATNCZ010000338.1:0-7643 GCA_035553335.1 Gemmatimonadaceae bacterium | reverse complement strand
CCGAACCACGTGTTGTTCCAGGCGAGTCTCGCCAACTTCAATCCGCACGCTGAAACGACGGTGAATTTTCGCAACGACGATCGTGCGCCACTGTTGCTGATCGGAGGGGGCATGGACCATACCGTGCCGGCGTCGGTAACCAGGGCAAACTTCAACCTGTTCAAGAAGTCGCGCGCCGTCACCGACTATCATGAGTACCCCGATCGCCCTCACCTGACGATCGGGGTTCCAGGCTGGGAAAAGGTGGCTGATTTCGCACTGGACTGGGCACGCGGACATGCTACCGGCAAGTCAACCGCATGAGATCCATGTTATAACGATGTTGCAGCATGGATCCCCCGCCGGCCGCTATTGCGCAGCTGGCGGGTGCACCATCGTCACCAGCTCGCGTACGGTCGCCGGCGTGCGGGGTCCGAAGTACAGAAGCTCCTGCTCGTTGATTCGATAGATGCGCTTGTTCCTGCCGGCGGGTGTGAGATTCACCCCTGGCAAAGCCGCGAACTTGTCCGCACTTCCAACTCGATCGAAGCCGACATCGGTCGCGATGATGATGTCCGGCGCCAACTGTGCGATGAGCTCCGGTGTGAGTCGCGTCATGGTTCTGGTCGAGTCGATCGCATTCGCTGCACCAGCCCAGCGCAGCATCTGAGTCGCGGGGCCTTCTCCGCCAACTGCGAGATAGCTGTTCCCGATCTGGCCGAAGTGCATGATGAGTACGCGCGGATGCGGTTTACCCGTCCACTGCGCGGTGTCCTGCCAGACCGAATCCATCCCGCTGCGCCACTTCGCGATGACGCTGTCTGCAGCTTTCTCACGATGGAACTGCTTGCCGAGCTGCGTCATCAGCATCTGCGCGCTGTCCAGCGATTCACCCGGCTTGATGACGAGCATGGGAATGCCGACCTTCCTGAGCTGATCGAGCACGGCGTCGGGTCCGACATTTCCATCCGTGAGAAACAGCGTCGGCTTCATCGATATGATTCCCTCCGCGCTCAACGCGCGATGGTACCCGACCGACGGAAGCGACCTGATCGCCGGAGGATAGATCGATGTGAGATCTCGGGCCACGAGATTGTCCTGCGCGCCGATCTCGTACATGAATTCGTTGATCTGCTTTGACACTCCGACGACGCGGTTGGCGTTGCCACTGCTGTTGCCTCTTCCGCATGCGGCGAGCGAGAGCGCCATGACCGCGGCGATTGCAATTCGCCCGGGATTGAGCGATGGAGCTGTCCGAAACTCTATGTGACGCATTGGCGTGTACTTGAGGATTGGCGGAATGCGCGGCTGTCGCGGTGGCGGCCGGGTCGCGCAACTAAGATTACGCTAAGGCCGATTACTCCGTTGCGCGCCGACTGGGCGCTTAGCAATTTCTTGCTAGGAGTACCAATTCCCTTCATGGAGAATGGCTATGCGGCTCATCTCACGCTCGTTCGCGATGGCGGCGGCAATCGCGATGGCATCGGCACTAAGTGTCGGTGCGGCAGGTGCACAGGGGACGGCTACAACGTGCAAGGACGGAACTACCAGCGCGACGTCTGGTCGTGGTGCATGTTCCGGACACGGCGGCGTGGCGAAGGCCGCCAGCGCGGCGAAGGCGCCGAAGGCGAGCAAGGCTGCAGCGGCAACGGCGGCAACCGCGGCAGCGCCGGCCAAGGCTGCGACGAGCGCCGCCATGGTTACGTGCACTGATGGAACGATGTCGAAGGGCGGCCGCGGCGCATGCTCCGGTCATGGCGGCGTAAAGACGTCGGCAGCGGCTGCGGCTGCGGTCACCCCTCCGGCAGCTGCGGCATCCACAGCCAAGCCCGCCAAGGCGGCTAAAGCGGCCAAGGCTTCGACCGCGTCCAAGGCAACGGTCGGATCGGGCGGCAAGGAAGACAACAATCCGGTCGGCGCAATCGCCAAGTGCAAGGATGGTCTCTACTCGCACGCAACTCATCGCCAGGGCGCCTGCAGCGGCCACGGCGGAGTGGCCAGCTGGACCTGACGGTAACAATCGGTTCATGACGATCGGGGGCGATCGACACTTGTCGATCGCCCCCGATTGCGTTCCAGGCACGCGGCACGCGGAGGTTCTGCGGGGTATCTTTCGTGGTGCGGCTGACGGTTCTGTCAGGCGCTGCAGGTCGCTGGCCAACGCGGGAGGGGAAGCCCATGTCCGACTTCTATCGACGCCGACGCGTAGTAATCAAGGACGCCACTGCGCTGCTCACGTTCTTCCTCGGCTTTGTCTGGTCGGGGGCCTTCGCGTGGCCTTTCCTGGCCGACCAGGTGGATCAGGGCGACATGATCCGCGGATTGGCGTACTTCCTCTCTCTCGTGCTCGGTACCGGTATCGTCATGGGATTCATCGGTCTCGAGGCTGGCAATCTGCTCGGCGGAGTGTGGGAGCGATACCATAAACATCATCGCCATGATCGCGAATTCGCGATCGCCGGAGCATCGTCGACGATCGCGTGGACTGGCGCGACGCCCATCGCGCCGGTGCGAAGGGCGCCGACATCGGGCGCGTCCGCGCGACGCGATGTGAGTAATGTCTACTACGACGAAGCTGGGGTGTACGCCGCTTCGTTCATACCGCTGGCCGAACGCGTGCGCCCGGTTCGCTACGAAATGGCCAAAGTGCGCGAGGCGCTCGCCAGGACGACCAATATCGGAGCGTGGGACGGGGGGCGTCTCGTTGGAGCGGTGCGCCTGCTCAGCGACGGCTACACATTCAGCGTGATAGCGGACATCCTGGTCGATCCGGACTACCAGCGCCTCGGCATCGGGCGCAATCTCATGTCGCGGGCGCTCGCCGCTGCACCGGATGCGCGCGTGCTCATCGAGGCACAGCCTGACTGCATCGGCTTTTTCGAGCGGATTGGATGTGTGCGCGGACCGACCGGATTCACCTTTACCGGCGCCCCGCCACAATGAGCGGGCGCCTGCGAAACGACCTTGGTGCGTCGTTCCTTACCGGGCGTTTTCTGGTTCCGACGGCGATCGCCATCCTGCTGGTCGCGATCGTCGTCTGGCTGGTTCGCGGACACTGATCGAAGCTTCATAGCCGGCCCGGGCGGCTATTTTTGCCCGAACACTTACGGCAGCGTCCAGCCAGCCGAAACTCGGGGGTAGTGCGGCCCGCCGACTGCGGTGGTACTATACGTGCTCGGTGGCTCTCCACTGGAAGGCGCTTCCTCCCACCCGATCGGGACAACTGTGAACGAGTCAATTCAGTCGCCAGAGACTGACGAGGAGACGTACGGGTTGCCAGAAGTCGATCCGGAGCATCAGCCGGAGCAGCCGCCTCCGCGCAAGCGTGCGGACTCCAGCGTCAAATTGTACGTCGCGTTGTGGTTGCCTGGCGCGGGTGCTCTGCTCGCGTACTCGGTGACGCGCGGCAGCTTCTGGGCTGGATTCGTAGGAATCGAGTTGTTGCTGGTTGGACTGTACACCCTCGCAAAATTGTAAGTGCTGAAAGCTCGGATACGCAAGGAATGAACACCGACTCCTATCCTGTGCAGGATGAGCAGACGGAGATGATCGACGAGGAGCCGCGTCGAGCCCCGCCTCCCATCGCTGCGTCCGAGCGCGCCAGTGCACCCAATCGAACGGAGGCCGGCGATGCATACGCTCAGAGAATCATCGCCGCGCAACGATCGGAAGCGCTCAATCGGCTTCTCAATGTCTTCATTGCAGTACTTGCGCTGATCGTGCTCGCTCCGGTCATGCTGCTCATCGCGCTCGCGGTGAGGCTAACTTCGCGTGGCCCTGTCTTTTACGTGCAGGACCGTGTTGGCGTGGATCGTCGTCGCCGGTCCGTTTCACCGGGCGAAGACAGGCGCAGGTCGAATGTCGGGGGACGGCCGTTTCGCATCCTCAAATTCCGGTCGATGCGGCAGGACGCCGAGGCCGGTACTGGGGCAGTGTGGGCGGCGCAGCAGGATCCGCGTGTGACGCCGGTCGGCAATTTTCTGCGCAAGACGCGTCTGGACGAGCTTCCGCAGCTCATCAACGTCGTGCTCGGAGACATGAACATCGTGGGCCCGCGCCCGGAGCGGCCCAGCATATTCGCAGAGCTGCGCGAGAACATCGATGGGTATCAGTTGCGCCAGCAGGCGCGGCCGGGTATCACGGGGTGGGCGCAGATAAATCACTCGTACGACACGTCCATCGACGACGTGCGCGTCAAGATTCAACTCGACCTCGAGTATCTCGCGCGGCAATCGCTGGCGGAGGATCTCAAGATCATGATGCGGACACTTCCCGTGATGATCTTCAAGCGCGGCTCACGGTAACTGCGCGATCGATCACTGTTTCATCGTTATGGCGTGTGCGTGATAGCAAAAAAGGACCGCATGGTGCGGTCCTTTTTCGTTACTGGTTGTTGCTGTGTGTTGACGGTGTGCTACGGCTGTGGCCGGTTCATGCGCGCCTTGTCCATGTCCGCCACGTTCTTGTCGAAGACGGCCTGCTGCTCGGGCGTGAGGATTGCGCGGAGCTGAGTGCGCTGATTGGTGCGCATCTCGGTCATCCTGGCGCGCATGTCGCCGCCCGTCTCGGCCTTTGCAGCTGTCGCAAGACGCTCGTTGATTGCCTTGACCGAGTCGGTCTCTGCCGCGGTAAGGGTGATGCCCGTTAGAAGGCGGGTGGTCGAGCGCTCTACCATCTGCGAAGGATCCATCCGTCCGCCCATGTTCCCCTGCGCCATCACCGGAGCACTCGCCGCGGCAAGTAGCACCAGGGAGCACGCCGCAATGTTGATTCGCCGCATGTCGATTCCTCTTGAATGTTTGGTGTTGTGTACGCCGCTGACATTCGCCAGCGAAATCCGTACCCTGCGACCCATAGATGTACGGTCAGCTCTGCAGGACGTTGTAATGTCGAGCTCGCGACATCAGGCCTGACCTCCTTCCACGACGGTCGCGAGCGCAGTACAGTTCGGAATGACCCGTTGGTGCGTCGTCCGGTTGGTATGAGCGTTCGTCACGCGGCAGTTGCGATCGTGCTTTCGCCGGGAGCGGCGGGGGACGACTTGCTGCTCATCAGGCGCGCAACCGTGGACGGGGATCCCTGGAGCGGTCATCTGGCGCTGCCCGGCGGCGGCCACGAGCCGATCGATGCGACCCTCGAGGACACCGCAAGGCGCGAGACACTGGAGGAGACTGGTATCGACCTGTCGCAGAGCGCCCGCGTTGCTACTCTCACCCCCGTAACGCCGAGCTTCATGACGGCGCCCGCCATAACGATCGCGCCGTTCGTGTTTCGATACGGGGGCGACAGGCGCGTCACCATGTCATGCGAGATAGTGGAATCGTGGTGGATTCCAGTCCAACATCTTCAACGTAATGATGCGTGGGTGACCACCCCGGTTACGATACGCGACGGCTCCGCGATTCACGTACGCGGTCTGCTATGGCACGGTCACGTGCTGTGGGGTTTGACGGAGAGAATTATTCATGAATTTCTCGCAACCGTGAAACAGGAGCGGTTGCCGTAAGCGGCGCGCTCATGGCGCCAGCGCACCGATGCCGTCTGCGCCATACTCGACAGCCACGTCGTCCAGCAGCGGTCGCGGCCGATCTCCGGGACGCTCGGTCGCCGTACCGATGTGCACGAATCCAGCGATCCGCTCGTCATCCCTCACGCCAAGCTCGCGCATGATCCGCCGGTCGTACGCGTACCACTCTGTGTGCCAGTTCGCTCCGTATCCCATTGCGTTGGCGGCGATGACGAGACTCATCGCCGCTGCGCCGGCGGAGAGAATCTGCTCCCACTCCGGCGCCTTGGGATGCTCGCGCGTGCTCGAGATTACTGCGACCACCAGTGGGGCGCGGACCAGGAGACCACGCTCGATCTCCAGCAGCTCCGGCGTCGCGTCGGGATGGTCGGTGCGGAACGTGTTCGCGATCAGGTCGCCCAGTCGAGCTCCGCCGGCCGGCCCGATCACCACGAACCGCCACGGTACGACTCGGCCATGATCGGGCACGCGGCTGGCGATCGTGAGCAACGTGCGGATTTCCGCGGGCGTTGGAGCCGGCGCGGCGAGCAGGCGCAGTGGAACGGATCTGCGTGTGAGCAGCAGGTCTATGGTCGAATTCATTTGTTGGGTCGAGGTTTCCCAAAGTTAGTTGAGGAAACCATTTCGTCGCGTGAACCATCCTATCCCTGGAGAGCCGGTCGCAGGGTGTCACGGCTCGTCCTTGCGCATCGCTGCCCAACTTTCACCATAGCCATCGAGACCATGTTCTCCGCAAATGCCGGTAAGACCGCCTGGGGCGTTACCCGATTCCCGATCGGGCGCGCAGTTATTCTGACGCTGACGACGCTCGCGGCCTCGGGGGCAGGGGCGCAGGAAGGTGGATATTCGGTACCTCTGCACGCCGTCGTGTCCACGTCCGGCGCGACGCGTATCCGCGTCGAGAACGGATCCGGACATCTTGTGATCAACGGCAAGGAAGGCGCTTCGCAGGTATCCGCAACCGCTACGGTGCGCGGCTCCTCCCAGCGCGCCGTGGACGCTGTCAAGCTGATCGCACGCCGCGAAGGCGACGCGATCGTCGTGCGGACGGATCGTCCGGACAACGACTGGTTCGGAAACGACAACATCAGCATCAACCTGACGGTCGAAGTACCGCCCAGTCTCAGCCTCGACGTCACCAACGGCAGCGGCGGCGCCGAGATCGATAACGTGGGCCCGATCAGCCTCCATGCCGGATCCGGCGGCGTACAGGTCAGCAATGTCAAAGGCGCGGCGGAAGTGCGAAGCGGCTCAGGCCACGCAAGGCTCCGCAACGTTCACGGGGATGTGACGGTCTCCACTGGTTCAGGCGGCATCACGATCGCGGGCGTCACCGGCTCGGTTGACGTACGCGAGGCGGGCTCCGGCGGGGTAAACGTGAGCGACGTGACGGGCTCTCTCCACATGGGCTCGATCGGCTCCGGCAGCGTCGATGCCGACAGGATTGGCGGTGATCTCACAGTCGACAGGAAGGGAAGTGGCTCGGTGTCGTACACCAACGTCAAGGGCCGCGTCAGTGTGCCGAGGCGGGGGCGCGACTGATGACGGCAGCGCGTCGATCGATGAGCTGAGAGATGTTTTGATAGATTGATCGGATGACGGATCCGATCCTTGAAACACTGGAGAGCGACACTCAGGCGGAATCTGGCGCCGAGGTTGTCGCTCTCGTTGCAGAATACTTCGACTCCACGCGAGACGGCACAGGCGCCGTCTCGACCGATCTCACCCCGGAGCAGCTAGCCGTACGGTTCGATGAGCCGCTCCCGCGTGGCGGACAGTCGCTCCGGCACGTGGCGCAGCGCCTGCGAACAGATGTGATGGCGGACTCCAATCGGCTGTACCATCCCATGTACATGGGCCATCAGGTCGCGCCGCCTCTGCCCGCGGCCGTGTGGACCGAGCCGCTCATAAGCGTGATGAACCAGTCAGTTGCGGTCTGGGAGATGTCTCCGACCGCGACCGTGATAGAACATCGCGTGATTCGCTGGATGACGGATCTGGTCGGTTGGGACGAGGCCAGTGGCGGCACGCTTTCATCCGGCGGCACCGAGGCCACCTTCACGGCGCTGCTGGCGGCGCGCAATGCGATAATCCCCGACGCGTGGACCGATGGAGTCGGCGCGAATCCCCCCGTCGT
>DATNCZ010000337.1:0-5310 GCA_035553335.1 Gemmatimonadaceae bacterium | reverse complement strand
ATGGGCTTGCCGACGATGTTGCTCCGGCCAACGACGACGCAATGCAGCCCGTGCGTCGTCACGTTGGACTGACGCAGCAGTTCCTGGATTCCGGCCGGAGTGCACGGAACGAATCCATCGCGGTCGCCGGCGAAAAGCTTGCCGACATTGACGGGATGAAAACCGTCGACGTCCTTGGCCGGATCTATCCGACGGATCACCGCGCCCGGCTCGATCTGCCGGGGAAAGGGCGACTGCACGAGAATGCCGTGCACCGACGAATCGCCATTCAGCCGATCGAGCAACTCCATCAACTCGTGCTGTGACGTCGATGCCGGGAGGCGAATCGTATTCTCCTCCATACCGACTTCAACGCACGCACGCGCCTTGCCCGCGACATACACGGCGCTCGCGGGATCGTCGCCAATGAGCACGACGGTAAGCTTTGGCACGACGCCCGTAGCCTTGAGCGTCGCGACTTCCGCACTCACCTCGCCGCGGATCCGCGCGGCGATAGCGGTTCCGTCTATCAGTTCAGCGGGCAATTCCGACGGCCCTCGTTTCACGAATCAATACGACCTTGATCTGACCGGGATACTGCAGCTCGCGCTCGATCCGCAAGGCGATTTCCTCCGACAACGTCTCCATGCGAGGATCGTCGATCACGTCCGGCGTCACTATCACGCGAACCTCGCGTCCCGCCTGGATTGCGAACACCTTCTCGACACCGCGATAGTCCGACGCGATCCGCTCGATTCCTTCCAGCCTCTTCACGTACGTCTCGAACGATTCACGACGTGCACCGGGGCGCGCGCCACTTATCGCATCTGCCGCCTGGACGAGCACGGATATCTCGCTCTCGTGCGGAACGTCGTCATGGTGCGCGGCGATCGCGTTTACGACCAGCGGATGCTCACCGTACTTGGTGGCCATCTCGACGCCCAGTTGCACGTGCGTGCCTTCATGCTCGTGCGTGAGCACCTTGCCAACGTCGTGCAGCAATGCGCCGCGACGCGCCATTGCCACGTCCAGCCCCAGCTCCGCGGCCATGATTCCCGCCAGCCAGGCGACTTCCTTGGAATGATTGAGGATGTTCTGGCCGTAACTCGTGCGCCACTTCATACGCCCGATGAGCTTGAGCAGCTCGGGGTGCAATCCGTGGACGCCGCTCTCGTACGCCGCACGCTCGCCGGTCTCGATCAACGCCTTGTCCACTTCCTCGCGCGCCTTGGTTACGACTTCCTCGATGCGCCCCGGATGGATCCTCCCGTCTGCCACCAGCTTCTCCAGCGCCATGCGCGCAATCTCACGCCGCATCGGCTCGAAGCAGCTCACCACGACAGTATCCGGCGTATCGTCGATGATCACGTCCACGCCGGTCGCCAGCTCGAAGGCGCGAATGTTACGTCCTTCGCGGCCGATGATCCGGCCCTTCATTTCGTCGTTTGGAAGGGCGACGGTCGAGACCGTGGTCTCCACGGTCTGCTCGGCGGCGATCCGCTGAATCGCCAGTGCGATGATCTTTTTCGCCTCCCGCTCGGCGTTACGACGAGATTCCTCACGAATGACTCGCACGCGATTGGCGGCATCGGCATGAGCCTCTTCTTCGAGTCGCTTTATCAACTCGTTCTTGGCATCCGCCGCGGACATGCCGGCCAGAGTCTCGAGCCGGCGCCGCTCGTCGGCGATCAGCCGGTCGAGTTCCGCCTGCCGCTCGCCGAGCTTGCTTTCCCGAGTCGCAACCTCCGACGCGGTGCGCTTGATATCACGCTCGCGCTGCTCCAGTGCGTCGGCCTTGCGCTCGATCGTTCCCGCGCGCTCCTGCAACCGTCGTTCGTCGCCTTCGACGTCCTCGCGACGCTTTCGCGCTTCCGCTTCCCACTCCTCGCGGAGCCGGATGAGCTCTTCCTTTCCTTCCAGTACGGCGGTCTTGCGAAGAGCCTGTGCGTCACGTTCAGCATCACTGATAATGCGCTTCGCTGTTTGTTCGGCAGAGGCACCGGCTGCCTGCTGCCGTTCCGCCTCAACTCTGGTACCAGCTTTACGCCCTATGACGAAAAAAAGGCCGCAGCCGGCGACCAGCACAAGAATCGCGCCCGCGGCCAAAATAGCCGTGAAGTCCATCTTTAGAAGCTAATCGTAACGCTTGGCCGGTGGCAGCCACGGCCGGATCTCCTGACTGAGGGCGGTCATCTGGGCAGCAAGATCTGCGGCTTCGGCCTGAACCTGGGCCAGCTCGCCGGCCATGCGGAGACAGGCCAGAATCGCGGCCTTGTGGGTCTCCACCACCAGACCTGACTGCATTATCTCGCGGATCGACTGATCGACCTGCTTTGCGATCGCCTGGGTTTCCTCGGCCGACGTGGCCGACCGGAGCGTGTAGTCGTCGCCGAGTATGGTGACGCGGACGGTGGTAGTCTTTGCCTTGGTCATGCGGTGCCGTCCCGCTGTTGTTTGAGGAACCTGACGCGTGCGAGCATCTTCTCGGTTCGCGTCCTGGCGGCCTTGAGCCTGCGGTTGAGCTCCGCGTTCTCGCGCTCCAGCTCCAGCACGCGCTGAGGCGACGTTCCGGCAACGCGGGCGGCCTCGTCTTCGACCGTACGGAGCCGAGCTTCGGCGCTCAATGCGCGCTTGCGATAGCCGGCCAGCTCCTCGCCCAGGCGGCGCACGAGGCGGCCGAGCTGGGCGAACTGCGGATTCTCAGGTAGTGCGTGGTCTGACACCGAGCTCCTCGTTGAGGGCGCGCAGGATTCGCGCGCGGCGGCCTTCGATTTCCTTGTCGCGTAGGGTGCGCTCTGGATGCCTGAACGTCAAGCGCCAGGCGATACTGCGATATCCGTCGCCCACCCCTGGACCTCGAAATTCGTCGAATGGAACGAGCGATTCCAGCATCTCGCCGGAGTTCGTCCTGATGACGCGGGCGACGTCAGCGGCAACGACGTCGGCCGGTACCAGCAGCGCCAGGTCGAATTCGGCAGCGGGGGTGACGGGTAGCGGACGATAAACAACGGGCTCCCGCACGATCCCGAACGCCGCCGTAAGGTCGATCTCGATTCCGAACACGGGCGGCGCCCAGACCGGCGCGTCAACTGTGATCGGTCCGACTGTCCCGATCGTCGAGCCGTCGTGAACCACATCCCAGCCATCACGCGCGGCATTGGGCTGCAGCTCAGGACCCGACTGGCCGGGCGCGCCGGACTGGCCGAAAGCGGCGCGAACGATCGTCTCCGCGATCCACTTCGCGTCCCAGATGTCCAGCTGCGCCGGTCTCGGATCGGTGAAGTGCGCGGGACTGCGGTCGCCCGATAACACGGCCGCGGCGACGGTGCGCTCGATGGGGATCCGGTTATCAGGGCCACGACTGAAGACGACACCGACCTCGAACAACCGAACGTTGCGCGTCATGTGCGCGAAGTTGTGCTCGACGCGGCGCGCGAGCGTCTGGAGCGCGCTGGTTCGGAGCAACGCCTCGCTCTCCGCAAGCGGATTGAGAACGCGCACACCGTGCTCGCCCGCATCCGCGACGAATGGAATCGCGCGCACCTCCATCATGCCGGCTTGGACGAGCGCACGCGTCACGCGGCGCGTGACGACGTATGCAGGCGACTCCGGCGCGGACCCGACCCTGAACGGACGCAGCTCGTCGGAGAAGGAATCGTAGCCACGCAAGCGCGCGACTTCCTCGATCAGATCCACCTCGAGCGTGACATCGGAGCGCCACCGTGGCGGCGTGACGCGCAGCACTTCGTTCTCGCCGGAGTTCACTCCGAAGCCGACGCTGCCGAGCAGACGCATGCACTCTGGCGCGGAGACATGCTCGCCGAGGATCTTCGCGACGCGCGATACGCGAAGCGACAACTGATGCGGCGATGGGCCCGCCGAACCGACCGCGATCGGCGCGCCTTCGACGCGTCCGCCGGCAAGCGATATGATGAGTGCCGCGGCATAGCGCGCGAGCTCGGCGGATGCGTGCGCGTCGAGTGCTCGCTCGAAGCGATAACTCGCATCGGTGGATGTGCCGAGCGCGCGACGCGTCGAGCGCACCGAGCGCGGATCGAATACCGCGACTTCGAGCAGAACGTTGCTGGTGCCATCCGACACGGCGCTTTCGCTGCCACCGATCACGCCTGCAATGGCCTGCGCACGATCGGCGTCCGCGATCACGGTCATGGTCGGATCGAGCTTGCGCTCGACTCCGTCAAGCGTCGTGATGCGTTCGCCAGGGCGGGCATTGCGCACGTGAATTTCCGGCCCGCGCAGGCGATCGAGATCGAACGCGTGCATCGGTTGACCAAAGCCGTGCAGCATGTAATTGGTCGCGTCGACGACGTTGTTGATCGGCCGCAATCCAATACCGATCAGGCGGTTCGCAAGCCACTCAGGGCTCGGCGCGATCCTGACGCCGCGAATCACCGTCGCGGTGTACAGCGGACACGCTGACGGCTCATCGATGGAGACGCGAACGCCGCCCGTGGTTCCGTCGCTGCTACCGTGCTCGAACGCGGGGGCAGCTGACATGCCGGGATGTTCCGGCATGTGCAGGTCGTTGCCAGTGTACGCCGAGATCTCGCGCGCCAGGCCTTCGTGCGATAGCAGGTCGGGACGATTGGGAAGCACGTCCACTACAAAGCGCGTATCGCCGGCGGGAAAAGCGTCGAGAAACGGCGTGCCGGGCGCGGCATCGGTGTGCAGCGTGAGGATGCCGTCGTGCTCGGTGCCAAGCGCGAGCTCGCGTGCGGAGCACAGCATTCCGTTTGAAGTCTCGCCACGTATCTTGCGGCGCTCGAGCTTGAGACCGCCGGGCAGCGTCGAGCCGGATGGCGCGAAGGGGTACTTCGAGCCGGCCTGAACGTTGGGTGCGCCACACACGACGTCGAGCAGCTCACCCGTCCCGGCGTCCACTTTCGTAACCCAGAGATGATCCGAATTGGGATGCGGCCTGGCCTCGACCACCAGACCGACCACGACGTCGCGCAGATCCGCGCGCAGCGAAATCACGTCCTCGACCGTCGCTGCACGACTGGTTATCACATCGCGCAGCTGTTCCGGCGTGAGATCGAAATCGGTGAACTCGCGCAGCCATTCATACGACGCGTTCATCGCGCCACCTGAGCGAGGAAGCGCATATCGGAGTCATACAGAACGCGAATGTCCGGAATGCCGTAGCGTTGAAGCGCGATGCGAGCGGGTCCCATGCCGAACGCCCAGCCCGTGTACTTCTCGCTATCGACGCCTGCGGCGTCCAGCACGTTTGGATGCACCATTCCGGAGCCCAGAATCTCCATCCATCCGGTTCCCTTGCACGCAGGACAACCTGAGCCCTTGCAGAGC
>DATNCZ010000336.1:0-2249 GCA_035553335.1 Gemmatimonadaceae bacterium | reverse complement strand
GACGAGAAATACTTCCTTCCCTGCCTTGCCCGCGATGGTGTGAGCGAGTCCCATCGCTTCGGCAGCGGCGGTGGACTCGTCCAGGAGCGAGGCGTTCGCGATGGGAAGGCCGGTGAGGTCTCCGACCATGGTCTGGAAGTTCAGCAGCGCTTCCAGTCGGCCCTGGGCGATCTCGGCCTGGTAAGGCGTGTAAGCCGTGTACCAGGCCGGGCTTTCGATCACGTTGCGCTGGATGACCGGCGGCGTCACACAGTCGGAAAAGCCCATTCCTATATACGACCGGAAAAGCTTGTTGCGGGCGGCGATGCATCGAAGCAGGGCCAGCGTTTCCGCCTCGGTTCTGGCCGCCGGAATCGACAGCTTGCTCCGGAATCGGATTCGCTCGGGAACGGTCGCATCTATCAGAGCGTCGAGGCTGTCGTAGCCGAGGGTGGAGAGCATCTCGGATACTTCAGCCGGCGTCGGCCCGATGTGGCGAGGTGCAAATTGATCGGCGCTTTCGAGCGCGGAAGGAGCCTGAACGGAAGCCATCTATCGAGAAATTGGATTGTACGGCGAAGTCGGCATTGGACGCGTAGGAGGACGCCCTGCGAGAGCGCCCTCAGCCCGTAAATTTAATCGCGTGCGACAGCCCCTATCCGGGGGTGAATCTTGTGTAGTTCACAGAATGGCGCGATGATGTAGCGCTGACGATACTCATCGAGGACAACCCACACGCGACCAGACCACTCGATGACCCCAACGTTCCATACTCCCCCGCCCTGCGCGGCCAAAGGCCGCCGAGCTGCGCTTTGGTGCGCGCTGGCCCTTGCCGCCGGATTCAGCGCAGGCTGCCGGGAAAGCTCTCGCACTGAGAGTGGCGGAGGAACGCTGGTAGTCTCGACGGCGTCCGACGCGGACAACCTGTTTCCGCCGCTCATCATGTCCACCCAGGGCCGGCAGGTGGTGGAGCAGATATTCGAGCCGCTGGCCGATGTCGGCGATTCTCTCAACGTGTTCGGCGATGCCGGCTTCATTCCGCGGTTGGCGGATAGCTGGACGTGGTCGGCAGACTCGATGTCGATTGCATTTCATCTGAACCCGCGCGCACGGTGGCACGACGGCAAACCGGTACGGGCGAGCGACGTAAGGTTCACCATCGCACTGGCCACGAATCCGGCTCTGGCGGCGCCCATCGCGCCGCTATTGTCGAACATCGACTCGGTGAGCGTCGCCGACTCGCTTACACCGGTGTTCTGGTTCAAGCGGCGGTCGGCCCAGCAGTTCTATGATGCCGCGACGGTCGCGCTCATAGTTCCGGAGCATGTTTATGGCGGCATTGCGCCGGCGGCCCTTGCGTCATCGGACGTGCTGCGGCATCCGGTGGGGTCAGGACGCTTCGAGTTTCGCCGCTGGGTTCCGAACGCTACGATCGAGATCGTGTCCAACCGGCAACACTACCGTGCGCCGGCAAAGCTGGATCGCGTCATATGGACCATCGCGCCGGGTGACTTCAGCGCCGCATCGACGCGGTTCCTCGCTGGCGAGGCGGACTTTTTCCCGAGCATCCGCCCGGACATGATGGCGCAGATCGCCAGGGCGCCGAACCTGCGATTGATCGAATACCCCGGATTCAAATTCGGATACATGGTTTTCAACATGCGGGATCCGAAGAATCCAAAGTCGCCACATCCGTTGTTCCGCGACGTCGCGGTGCGGCGCGCACTCACGATGGCGATCGATCGCGCGTCGCTAGTCCGCAACGTATTCGACTCGCTCGCAATCCCGAGCATCGGCCCGACGGTGCGCGCGATGGGAACGAGCGATACAACAATCGCGCAGATCCCGTACGATCCAGATCGCGCGATGCGCACTCTGGACTCGCTCGGCTGGCGCGTGGGGCCGGACGGAATACGCGCACATGATGGCAGGCAGCTCGCGTTCACGATCATGGTACCGTCCTCGAGCAAGGATCGCGAGCGGCTCGCGGTGCTGATGCAGAATCAGTTCAAGCGCGTTGGCGCCAGGGTCAGCATTCTCTCCGTCGAGCCTAACGTGTTCGAGCAACAGCAGGCGGCACACACGTTCGACGCGGCGATCGAGACGTGGCTCGCGGATCCGAGTCCTGGCGGTATACGCGAGAGCTGGGGATCGGAGGCTGCACATACGGAGGGCAGCAAGAATTACGGAGACTACGCGAATGCGATCTTCGACACGCGCGTGGACAGCGCGCTCAGCGCGCCATCGCGGTCAGCCGCGCGTCTCCTGTT
>DATNCZ010000335.1:0-3324 GCA_035553335.1 Gemmatimonadaceae bacterium | reverse complement strand
TCGCCGCTTCGGTCGGCGCTCCCGCGTGCGTGCGGCACGCGGGGCTCGTTGCGTGGGTGCGGGAAATCGCCGCGCTGACGCAGCCCGACCGCATCGAATGGTCCAACGGCAGCGAGGCCGAGTACACGCGCCTCTGCGACCTGATGGTTGCCGCCGGAACGCTGCACCGGCTCGATCCGGCGCAGCGACCCAACAGCTTCCTTGCGCGCTCCGACCCGCTGGACGTCGCGCGTGTCGAGAAGCGAACCTTCATCTGCAGCGAGCGCGAGGAGAACGCCGGACCAACCAACAACTGGGTTGCGCCGGCGGCAATGCGCAAGACGCTCGACGGGCTCTTCGCTGGGTCGATGCGCGGGCGCACGATGTACGTCGTGCCGTTCTCGATGGGGCCGATCGGCAGTTCGATCGCGCATATCGGTGTCGAGATCACCGACAGCCCCTACGTCGTCGTCAACATGCGACTGATGACGCGGATGGGCTCCGCCGTCTACGACGTGCTCGGCGCCGATGGGACGTTCGTGCCGTGCGTGCATTCGGTCGGCGCGCCGCTCGTCGATGGCGCCACCGATGTCGCTTGGCCGTGCAATCCCGACCACAAGTACATCGTCCATTTTCCCGAGGCGCGCGAGATCTGGAGTTACGGCTCCGGATACGGCGGCAACGCGTTGCTCGGCAAGAAGTGCCTCGCGCTGCGCATCGCTTCGGTCATGGGGCGGGACCAGGGCTGGCTCGCCGAGCACATGCTGATCCTCGGCGTCAGCTCGCCCGCGGGCGAGAAGCGCTATGTCGCTGCCGCGTTTCCGAGCGCATGCGGCAAGACCAACCTGGCGATGCTGATTCCTCCCGCCGGATTCGAGGGATGGAAGGTGACGACGATCGGCGACGACATCGCGTGGATCAAGCCCGCTCCCGACGGCTCGCTCCACGCGATCAATCCGGAGGCCGGTTACTTCGGCGTCGCGCCGGGGACGTCGTACGAATCCAATCCGAACGCGATGGAGACGCTTCGCGCCAACGTCATCTTCACCAATGTCGCGCTCACCGACGACAACGACGTGTGGTGGGAAGGGATGACGCGCACGCCTCCAGCGCACCTGATCGACTGGCAGGGGAAGGACTGGGCGCCGGGCTGCGGTCGCACGGCAGCTCACCCGAACGCGCGCTTCACCGCTGCGGCGACGCAGTGTCCGTCGCTCGATCCGGAATGGAACAACCCTGCCGGCGTGCCGATCGCGGCCTTCGTGTTCGGCGCACGCCGGTCGGACACCGTGCCGCTCGTCACGCAGGCGCGCAGCTGGGCCGAAGGCGTCTACAAGGCCGCAACGATGGGCTCCGAGACGACGGCTGCCGCCGCCGGGAAGATGGGGGAGGTCCGGCGCGATCCGTTTGCGATGCTGCCGTTCTGCGGTTATCACATGGGCGATTACTTCGGGCATTGGCTGCGCATGGGCAACGCCGTCGGCGCCCCGCCGGAGATCTTCAGCGTGAACTGGTTCCGCAAGGACGCCGGCGGGCGCTTCGTCTGGCCCGGCTTCGGCCAGAACATGCGTGTGCTGAAATGGATCGTCGAGCGTTGCGCCGGTCGCGCCGAGGCCGTCGAGACCGCGCTCGGGCTCATGCCGCGCTACGACGACATCGACTGGACCGGAATCGAGTTCGACGCCAAGCGTTTTCAGGAGGCGATGCACATCGATCGCGCGCAGTGGGAGTCCGAGATCGCGCTCCACGATGCGCTCTTCGCCAAGCTCGGTGAGCGTGGGCCCGAGGCGCTTATCGGTGAGCGCGAGCGCCTGCTGCGACAGATTTCAGTGTAAGCGCTCGCTGTTTACGCAATCTGGTGAGAGAGGCGAGTCGTCTGCAGCCGGTGAGGTGAACCCGCCGGAAGCCCAAGCCAGTACCAGTGACAAAACGCCGGGCCGCATCCTCCTTACCGCGCTATCGAGCCGGATCGTCCGGAGCGGGCTCTATCCCCGGTAAGGTCGGTTGAGCGATCGCTTCTCGCGCGCCGGACTTCGCGCGCTCGATCATGCGTTTGACCTCGGAGTTGGCGTGAATCCAATCCAGTTCAATCGTGGGGTGTTGCTGCGCGAAGACTCGAAAGATTTCGTCGGCAAAGGCTTGGCCGACAGTTGCAACCCCGTGGAAATCTAGGATCACGGTCCTGAATAGCTCGACCCGGCTCATCAATCGCTTGGCTTGCGATCGCGAGACCAATTTGTCGTCGCCGTACTGTGCCAGCTCGACAGGCACGACAGTTTTGTCGAATCGATGATCGTCGTCCGCCGTAGTGTATTGGTCGAATATTCTCCTTGGTGTCCGTGCGGTGTGGTTGTGCAATCGCATGAACACCAGTGTGCTGGCTTTCTGCGACGCTTCCAGAATCCATTCGTGCTCCGGGCCGAAATCGTGCGAGTAGAAGACGCCTCCGGATAGAATTTGAAAAGTATCGAACATTCGCGACGTAAAGAAAATCATTTCTCCCGAGTGTCTTTCCGGATCCGTCGTCAACTTGCCCTTTGCGAGTTCGAGAACAGCATGCCTTTCATCGAGAAGCCCTAACGCCGTTTGAATCTTCTTGAAGATACCTACGCCGTCATCGACGATCGTCATCTGAGTGTAGGCGGCCGTCTTTTCGATGTTGACCGCGATCCGCGTCCCACCGGAGTGATCGATTGCGTTATTGAACATCTCTGTAAACCCATGGTGCCAAATGTCTTTGACGTTCTCCGGCATCTCTCCCAGCACGGGCGCAACATCGACGCGCCAGACCTCGCTCTCGGATAGCGCCGACGTGATCCGATAGCCGCGATTCCATTCGGTTGTCGCGCACAGTTTGTAGATTCGGGCTCTGGTCTTGCCGGACCGAGCGATGACCTTCTCTTCGATCAGCCGGAGGAGATGCTTGCTGATCGCCTGCCTGGTGATGTCGAAGTGATGAGCGGTGCGCTTGGTGATATCGGCCGGATGTTTTTCGATGTTGTCGATCAGGTAACGCCGTATTTCCTCTCCACGTGCCCGCACTCTGGACATATTGGACACCGCCCGCTCGTATATTGACAACTAAATGTCTGCGAACTAGCAACCTTGACGCGAAATATTGTCAACCATACCATGGTATTGTCAACCTTCCGGATTGGCAACCGGAATCGAGTGATCTTGTGGAGCGCGGGCGAATGTTCGGCGTGGTGGCCGAAGTTGACAGCAGCGGCGACGTGCTACACGGCGGATGTCGGCGCGACGCTGAGCACCTGCCACGCGATATTATATTTGCCGTACCCAAAGGATGCGGCATGATTGGCGCCGCGCATTGCGGTTGGCAAAATG
>DATNCZ010000334.1:0-3335 GCA_035553335.1 Gemmatimonadaceae bacterium | reverse complement strand
CACGCGTTCCGCGCAACATGTTCAACGGCGGACTCGATCTGACCAGCAACCAGGGGATCTACCTCAACAGCACCTATCAGCACGTCGACAAGGTCCCTGTCACGTTCGACAACTCGACCTACGTCAAGTCATACGATCTGTTTGGCGCCAAGATCGGCTACAAGACGAAGATGGACAGGCACTGGTCGCTCGATGCGTCCCTGGGCGGCGACAACCTGCTCGGCAGCACGTACTACAGCTTCCTGTTCGTTGGCCCGAACTACGCCGGTCTCGCACAGGCCCCGGACGGAGGCCACGGCGACGGATACATCATCCCCGGACCGTACAAGGCAACGGTCTACGGAAACCTGACGCTGCGCTACACCTTCTAACGCGTCATCGTCATTCCCGCGAAAGCGGGAATCCATCTGCTGCCGATCGGCTGTGCACTACCGTCGCACTTCAAGATCGATAACATGGATTCCCGCTTTCGCGGGAATGACAGATCAAATCAGCACTGGTCAGTCCCGACGCGTCCGATCCGAATCCGTCGAATCCCGATGAGTATCCGGGTCCAGCGCACGCTCAGCCTTGCCGAAGTTCTTCTGAATCTTTCCCTTCAGCTGCTCGCCTCGACCCTCGGCGTGCATGCTCGAATCATCGAGCGCGTCGCCGACGTCGCCCTTGATCTTGCCGGCGGTTTCCTTGATCGCGCCCTTTGCCTCGTTCGCGGCACCCTTCTTGTTCATGTCTCCCATGTGCTCAACCTCCGTATTTGCACGATGATAGTGCTACACGAGGCAAGCGGCATGCCGAGTAGCGCTCAAACCCTCTGTACTCATTAGACGCACATGTTGGGGTTGCGCTCTCCGGAGAATATCTTTGTATGCTCGTGCACTGACCCTCATATCACACCTTGATCAAGCGTTCCAGAATAGCGCAGACCCTCCGAGCGATCGCGCGCGCGGCGACCTTCGTCACGATCGCGACGACGATCGCGGCATGCGCCGACGTCCCAGCTGCGTTCGGACCGACGCCCGTCCAGGCGAAGGCAAACGCCGATGGACTGTTCGGAGCGTTCGTGAAGCGTTTCACGAACGTCGAGCGTACACCGCGCTACGCTCGCGCGAGAGAGATGTTGCTGCACTATGCGCTCACTCCGTCCCAGGTTTATGGCGACACGTCCCTCTGGACATCATCCGGGCCAGACGGATATCGCACGCTGTTCGGCAACGCCACGTTCCGGGACGGTCGCTACATCTTCAGCAACACCGTCACGGATGACCCCGTACAGGAGCTTGGAGAAGGGCGCCACATCATGCGCCTGCACAAGCTCAACGACGACGATTACGACTGGTTCACCGGCGTCGATTTCGTCGCGGGAACCATCACGGCGAACGACTTCGGGAACGTCATTACACGGTGGTTGGCGGCGAGTGAAGGACACAGCGGAGCAGAACTGCGCGCCGCATATCGCACGCAGTTCCCCCGAACCACTGATGCGCTGGGCAGACTTTACTCGCTCGACACGCTGACTTCAACGCGCGATGCAGATGGCGCCAACAGTCTTTATGCAGTGGTACACATCACGCCCGAGGGAATTCGCAAGATTTATCCGGCGTATGCGGCCTACATGGCAAAGTATGCAGACAAGGTGAAGCTTCACTTCACGCTGCAGGACTCGCGCGGATCAAAGTGGCTCGACGTGACGTCCCGCGATGGCTACATCACACTCCATCTGCGGTCACGTGACGGACATTTCGCTCCACTCGACGGCCCCATACGCCCCATGCCCGACACGCTCGCGATGCGGGTGGATCTGACCGCGAAGATCAAGCTCTTCACGATCGGCGTCGAGCACATGAGCGGGGAGTGGGTCAACATCCACACCGAGCACGATCGCGGCTGGGCTCTCCGCTTCACAAAGGAGCCCGGCTGGGTGCTTCCCCCGATCGTCGGGTATCTCATCAAGTCGCCGCTGCGCCGTCCGTTCGAGGGAAACGGCACGCAATTCCGCTTCACCATCCACGACCAGCCGGGCGGCCCCACGCTCATGAGCCGCCGCGGCTCCACCACCGTCCGCGAGAGTGCAATCCTTCGCTTTCTCGGCAAGCTGGGCGGTACTGCGATGGGCGATTTCGTGGACAAGGCGGAACCCGAGGAAAATCGCTTCAATGTCGTGTTGTACAGCGCGCTGAAAACCGACGTGGATTCAGCGCTTCGCTAGATCGCGACTTCCTCATCGTCGAACGGGATCACTACCTCCATCCCGTCCCGCGCGACTACAGCGGATGGAAAAACCGACCTCGCTTCCGCGGCAAGCTGCTGGACGTCACGGGAGTAGCGCGATGATATGTGCGTGAGCACCAATCGCTTCACCGCAGCCTTTTCGGCAACCGTTGCGGCCTCGCGAGCGGTACTGTGACCGGTCTCGATCGCGAGCGCCGCTTCCTCGTCTGCGAACGTCGCCTCGTGAATCAGCAGATCGGCGCCGGTGGCGATCTCGATCGTCGTGTCCGAGGGACGAGCGTCGCCCGTGAAGACGACCTTTCGTCCGGCACGCGTCGGTCCCACGAGCTCCGATGGATGCACGACGGTCCCGTCTGCCAGCGTTATCTCGTGCCCTTTATGGATCTGACCCCAGAGCGGGCCCTCCGGAATTCCCATCGACCGCGCAAGATCGGGGTTGAACCGGCCCAGTCGCGGGCTCTCGACGATCGCCAGGCCCAGCGCCAGCGCGCCGCCGTGCTCGACACCGAACGGAAGTATGGAGTAGCCATCACGCTGGAGCGGCTCACCGGGTGTCATCTCCGTGTAGCTGATAGGAAAGTGCTGTTTGTCGCTTCCGAGCGTCACCGCCTGGCGCAGCAGCCGCTCTGATTTGGGCGGCCCGAAGAGCCTCATGGGTTCGGCCCGCCCTTGCAGCGCCATGGTGCGTATGAGTCCCGTCACCCCGAGAATGTGGTCAGCGTGCATGTGGGTGAAAAAGATGTCACCGACGTTGAATGAGACGCCGTAGCGCATCATCTGACGTTGAGTGCCCTCACCGCAATCGAAAAGAAACGTCTCGCCCCCCCGGCGGATCGCCAGCGAGGTGACGTTGCGCTCGACGGTGGGCCGAGAAGCAGATGTTCCTAAAAACCGAACGCTCAGATCCATGGCCCAATATATCGAAGTTGACTTTTGGGTCGTTCCGGCCTATAATTGATGGAGTACCACCCGTGTGCGACGGGTAGCTACGCCTTTGTCGCAACCAGAATTCACGGTCGCGGGGCTGTAGCTCAGTTGGTAGAGCGCTGCAATCGCACTGCAGAGGTCAGGGGTTCGATTCCCCTCAGCTCCACTTTGATGTTACG
>DATNCZ010000333.1:0-3523 GCA_035553335.1 Gemmatimonadaceae bacterium | reverse complement strand
CAGCGTCACGTTCCCGACGGTGAGCGTTGCATTACCCGACAAAGTCGGCGATACGACTTCAGCGCTCTGTATGTATCCCGTCATCCCTGGCGCGGTCTTCAGCCCATAGGCCATGAACTCGGAAGCAACATAGGTTGCCGTGATCTGTTCGTCGCGAGTCGCGCTTCCGCGACCGTGCATCGCATCGCTCGAGAGAAAACGCTCGTGCGCCGCCACCCACTCCGGTCGCACCACCCACGTCGATTTCTTCTGTGCTACGCCGTGTGAACTCGGCGCCGCGGCGGTCTTCTGCGCCACTGCCTGCGTGAAAGGCAACAGCGCGCCCACCGACAACGTGACGAGCAGTCGCGCGAACGACGAACGATGCCCTGCTATTTGACGCTCCTCCATTATCCTGACTCCGATTGCGTTTGATTCCGATCGATGATTCCATGTCCACTCGATATTCCAGTCGAGCGGCGTTCTGACAGCTATATAGTACCATTGCAGCGACCGGCCGGCTGGAATCGCGCCAGGTCGAGTCTGCGCCCGCTCATCCAACCGCCTGGCTCGAAATTCGAGCAACGGCAACGAGAAGCACGACAATCGCCGCCGACCACTCGAATCGCCGAGACCTGAAGAGCAGGGCCCCAACCGCACTTAGAAGAGCGATGGTGCGCACGAGACCGACGAAATCAAGAGTGACGGCGCCGCTGACAGCGATTGCAACGATCCAGGTTGCTACCTGATTGATTGCCAGAATCGTGAGGAACACATCTCTGCTCTTTGCCCATTCCGCGCGCATGTCGAGCCCGCCCGATTCCGGGATGCCTCTCGGCAATACGCTGGCAGACATGAGAAACAGCAGGATTGGAAGCACAGCGAGAAGCACGTAGTCACCGACCACACGGGCATTCCGCGAACCGTCCAATCCCGCACCAACGGCCCACCAATAATTGAACAGCCACAGCAACGCGATCGCGGCCCATACGAGCGGTAACGCATCCCATCGAACGTGCTTTCGCGCGTGGATCAGTCTGTGAAAATTGACGAGCAGATCGGCTATCCCGAGGCCGATGATGATCGAGACGAGAGTTGCCCAATGTTCTGTCATACGGGGGCTGTTGGGTATTGGGTCGGGTCCTGCGCCGCGCGTGAAATATGCTGCGCACGGGCGGGTGTTGGGCGCAGCGTCGTCACCGACGGCGATGCTGTTCAGCCTGAAACGGGAAACAGCAGCTCGTTGCCATCGGGATCGTCGACCTGGAGCACGTCGTAGCCCCACCACGACTTGAAATTGGGAACCGAGCGCTCGACAAGTTCACGACGCAATTCTGCAAGGGCGGCCGGCGTCAGCTCGACGAACAGGCGTCCCCTGTCTCTGCGCGTGGCGTCTTCACAGAGAATGATCTCGCATTCGCCGCGGCTGACCTGGCAGACCTTGCCCGCGCCATCGCCTTCATGCCAACGCTTCTCGAAGCCGAGCATGTCGACGTAGAACTGAAGCGCGCGGTTCACATCGGCGACGAAAAGAACCGGGCGCGTGTACCACCTGTGAGCAGTCTGGCCTGGCACGGTCGTTCCCTCATTATCAGCGCCAATCATCAGGGCCCGGATCGACCGATTGCTTGAATCGGCCGACCGTTACAGCACTCGTTGCAAATATGACGTCACACCGCTTCGAACACGATGTCCTGCGCGCCATGATACAGCACGTACCGCCCCATCTCCTCGAGTCGTTCTCGGCCCTCTACGATCTCGAGAAAGTGATTTCCCGCGAGCTGACCGGCCTTGCTCCCGAAGACCGACGAGCCATACGCGAACAGCAGCTCGGTTTCGCTGATGCCGCCCGGATACCAGAGCAGATCGCCGCGCGACGGATGGCTGGTGTGGTTCTCGTAGCCGACACCGAGCTGATAGTCGCCGAGCGGGATCCAGCATGCCTCGCCGCTCCAGCGGGCGTGGATCAAGCGCTGACGGTAGGGAAGCAGGGCAGTGAAGGCAGCGCAGGTGTCGGGAGCGCGATCCGCAAGAAGTTTCGCCGTGAAGGCAAATGTGTTCGCGACGGTGATTGTGACCATGTCGATCATCAAGGAGTATCGGTGGTGAGCGACGCGAGCGCCAGTCTTTCAATTGCCGCGGGATCCCCCACCACATCCATCGCGGCGATGCGTCCGTCGTCGGCGAACGCGATCTGAAACACCAGCAGCATCCGGCGGGCCACCGGTACATGAACGCCGACCTCGCCGTCCACCAACCCGACCACGGCCGTCCGTGCGCGTCCCTTGAATAGATCCGCGACCGCGGCGGCGCCGACGACTTCCGGGTGACCGCCCAGCTTCACCGCGGCGGCGTCGCCGCGAACCACCACGTCCGGATCGAGTACCGCGATCAATCCCTCCAGGTCGCCCGCCTTGGACGCCGCAAGAAACGCTTCGACGACCTCGCGTTGCCGCCGCCGGTCCGTCTCCACGCTCCCCGATGCTCCCCGCACCCGACGTCGCGCTCTGCTCGCCAACTGACGCGCGGCGACCGGCGAGCGCTGAACGATCGGCGCGATCTCGTCGAACGTCAGATCGAACATGTCGTGCAGCACAAACGCCACGCGCTCGGCGGGCGCCAGCTTTTCGAGCACGACCACGAGCGCCATGCCAACAGAGTCGGCCAGCAGCGCGTCCGCTTCGGCGCCACGTTCGTGGCGACGTCCGGCAGACGGCTCGGGCTCGTGCGCACCGAGTGATTCCTCCGCGCGTGCGCGGCGTGACCGCAGCATGTCGAGACACACGCGACTCACGATGGTCGTGAGCCACCCGCCCATGTTATCCACGTCATCGGCGTCCACGCGGCTCACTCGGAGCCACGCCTCCTGCACCGCGTCGTCCGCCTCGGTGCTCGACCCCAGCATGCGATACGCAACCGCCCGGAGATGGTCGCGCGAACTTTCGAATTGCCGCGCCAGGGCCTCGTGTTCAGTCATCGGTCACACTCTTTCGGTTCGTTACGTCAACGCATTGACGAAGGTAACGACACCGATGTGACAAGGAGAGAACATGCCAACATTGCAGGAACGACCCACGACCCCGTCACCAGAAACGCTGGTCGAGATCCAGCCGCGACTTTTGAACCCTGCTGCGATGATGCCTGACGCGCTGGAAGGCATTCAGAAGATGCTGGTTGCCGTGCAGAAGGGAGGACTGAGCCAGAGCATCCTGGCATTGACGCACATGCGTGCCAGCCAGATCAACGGATGCAGCTCGTGTATAGAAGGCACCATCAAACACGAGCTGCGATCGGGCGAACTGGACGACCGGCTGCTTGCGGTAGCAGCCTGGCACGAGTCGTCGCGGTTCACGACTGACGAGCGCGCCGCGCTTGCGCTCACCGAGTGCATGACGCGGCTGGACGACCGTGCGGATGCGGTGCCGGATGATATCTGGCAGGCCGCAGCGGAGCACTTCGATGAACGCGGATTGGCGGCGCTGGTGCTGCACGTCGCGCTCGTCAATCTCTTCAACCGGATCAACGTCACTACTCGGCAACCGGC
>DATNCZ010000332.1:0-16404 GCA_035553335.1 Gemmatimonadaceae bacterium | reverse complement strand
GGACCCGAACAGCCGTCTCCTGAATGATCAGCTGGACCGCACGCTCGCCAAGAAGACAGGTTTGTTGCGCGCTGCGGCACTACTTCCGTCAGCGTGATGACGAGAGAGGATATGAGTATATGAGCAACACGCACATGAAGACCCGAATGCAGCGACTCGTCCTTCCTGCCGTGATAGCGGCGTTCGCGATTGGCGCGGTTCCGTGCTGGGCCCAGGTTCCCACACCGCCATCACCGCCGAGTCCCCCCAGCCCGGCCGATGCGCCGCGGCCGCCGCGTCCGCCTCGTCCACCTCGTCCACCACGGGCATGGTTCGGCGGCGATCACGGCGTCGCCAAGATCGACACGCTGCTTCCGTTCTCGTCGAACGGCACCATCGATCTCTCGCTGGTCTCGGGGACGATGAAGGTTTCCACCTGGGACAGGAATCAGGTGCGAGTGGTGGCGAGCACCACTGGCGAGCCCTCGTTGCAGCTCGACGCGAGCAGCTCGCATCTGACTCTGGAGCAGACAAGGTCCGGGAGCCGGCGCGGGCGCAGCGATGACCTTGGAACGGCCACGTACGACGTCACAGTCCCGAGCGGAACGCGGGCATCGCTGGCGGCGGTATCCGGAAGCATAAACGCCGCAGGTCTGCGTGGAGCGGTCGACGCGAGCAACGTCAGCGGCTCGATGGATCTTCGGGACCTCGGCGCATCCGCGAACGTCGAAGGCGTATCGGGCCGAATTACGGTTGCGAACGTTGCGAGTGATGCGCATGTCGAGAACGTCAGCGGACGCGTCTCGCTTACGGGGGTCGGAGGGTCGGTCACCGCCGAGACCGTGAGCGGAGGTATCAGCGTGGCCGGCGTGCGGGGCGATCGCGTCCATGTCACGACCGTGAGCGGCGACATCGACTTTTCCGGATCAGTAACGAGCTCCGGAAGGTATGACTTCGAGACGCACTCGGGGGACGCGAGACTGAAGCTGGCGGGCAACACCGAGGCGACTCTGAGTGTCGAAACATTCAGCGGATCGGTATCGAATGACTTTCCCGGAGCCGTAAGGCGAAAGAACAGCGATCCGGATGACGACAGTACCAATTACGACTTCATAATCAACCGTGGCGGCGGACGGGTGCGAGTAGAAACTTTCAGCGGCAGCGTACACATCTCAAAGGTGAACCAATGATCAGGACTTCCAGGTACGTCATGGCGGCCGCGTGTGCCGCAGCTGTTGGTGCCGCGCCGCTCATGGCGCAACAGGATCTCGGCCGCGATGGAACCACGTGGAAGTGGGATGGCGCGCTTGCGAGCGGCGGATCGCTCAAGTTGTTCAACATCAATGGAGCGCTGCGCTTCACCGCAAGCTCGGACGGCAGCGTGCACGTCCAGGCCGTGAAGCACGTTCACTCGGGCGGTGATCCGCGCACCGTGCACTATGCCGTAGTGCGCGACGGGAATAACCTCACGATCTGCGCCATGTGGAACGACGATGCCACGTGCGACATCGACGGCATGAGGGGAAGTCGGAATAACGACAACGACGGCAATCGCAGGCGGAACGTGACGGCTGAAATCTCGGTGCAGGTACCGGCCGGTGTGCGCACGGCCGGTAACACCGTCAATGGCGACGTTTCCGTCGAGCGTATCAGCTCCGACGTTCGTGCAAACACGGTCAACGGCGCGGTGCGCGTCACGCAGGTAACGGGCGACGTGAATGCTCGCACGGTAAATGGTGACGTGAATGTCGACACGCGCGGCGGAACCGTGTCCGGTGAGACTGTGAATGGATCGGTCACCGCATCCATGGGAAGCTCCGGCACCGGCGACATGCGCTTCAGCACCGTCAACGGTGGCATCGATATCACCACACCATCCACGTTCAACGCGGACGTCAGGCTCAGCACGCTCAACGGTTCGATCGACAGCAAGTTCCCGCTGGATTTCGACAGGCGCCGGAGGCACGCGGAGGGCACTGTGGGAAGCGGTGGGCGGCAACTGCGTGCGAGCACCGTCAATGGATCGATAACGCTGCAGTAGGCTACGCAGCGAGATAACCGACGCGGACGGGCATCGCTGCCCGTCCGCGTTTGCTTTTATCCGGGCGCGCTGGCCAGGCGCGCAAGCTCGCGCTCGAAGCGGCCGGTCGACGTGCAGCGCACCGAGGGTGCACTCGCCATCGGGTCTTTCGCGCTGGCCTCGATGAGTGTGTGCAGCGTCGAGCCAGCGGTGCGTGGCGTAATGTAGGTGCTCGCCGAGAAGATCACGTCGTACGTGTCTGCCGGCGATGACATCGTGCCGCTGCCGCAGTCGATGTAGGACGACAGGCGGGTGCCGCCGAGCGTTCCGTGGAGACGGAGATTGCGGGCACCGACGGTGTATACGCCGCCGCTGGTGTCGAGCACTGCGGCGTTCCTGATGCCGAGCTTCGCGTATGCCGCTGGAAGCGCGTCGAAGGCCTGGACCACCGTAACGTCTACATCCCGATCGGTGGTCGATTCGACATGATGCAGGTTCACGTCGACGACCGTCTGGTTGACATCCGCCACTCTGGTGCGGTCGTCACTCTCGTGTGTGGCGCCAGATGAAGCACATGCGCCGGTGCAGATCATCAACAGGGCCTCCAGCAGGATCGTGCTCCGAGTCGACAGCGTCATTGAGTTTGGCCTCGTCAGATGTGCTCCGCCTGGCAGGCGCGGTTCCAGTCCGTCCTGCGTACCTTTAGCTCTGGTGGAAGTTACAATCCCGGTGTTCGCGGTGCAGTCGGTGTGCGCGGCGCCATCCCGAAAGAGGAGAAGCATGATGAGTGGTGCGCGTCTTCGGCCGGCGCTGCCGGCTGACATCCCGACGATTCTGGATCTGATCCGCGAGCTGGCCGAATACGAGCGCGATCCTGCGGCCGCGGTGGCGACGCCGGAGCTCATGTACGACGCGCTGTTCGGACCGGGGGCGGTCGCTCACGTGATAATGGCTGAGGGTGATGACGCGACGTACGGTTTCGCACTCTATTTCTTCAATTTCTCGACGTGGACCGGCAGACGCGGTCTTTATCTGGAGGATTTCTTCGTGCGGCCCGCTGCGCGCGCTCGTGGGATCGGGTTGCAACTCTTCAGACGTCTGGCGAAGATCGCGCAGGAATCCGGATGCGGGCGCATGGAGCTGTCGGTGCTCAACTGGAACGTCAACGCGATCCGGTTTTATGAGAAGCAGGGTGGATTCCCCATGAACGACTGGACACATTACCGGTTCGGCGTCGATACAATTGCGCACATCGCATCGCAGGGTGACGACACGGAGATCACATGACGGAATCAGCGCAACGCGGCTCTCATCTCGCTTTCGATGTGAGCGTGTCGGATCATATCGCCCACGTGCTATTGAAAGGACCAGGCAAGGGCAACGCGCTCGGCCCCGATTTCTGGCGTGAGGCGCCCGGTGTATTCGACGATCTCGATGCAGATCCCGAAGTCCGGGCCGTGGTGCTGAGCGGCGCCGGCGGCAACTTCACTTTCGGGCTCGACCTCGTTGCGATGACGTCGGAGCTTCGGTACGCACTCGCAGCGCCCGCAATGGCGGCGGAGCGCACTCGCTTTCTGGATCAGCTCACGACGATGCAGCGCGCGATCATCTCGCTCATGTCGTGCAGGAAGCCTGTCGTAGCGAGCATTTCCGGGTGGTGCGTCGGTGCCGGCATCGATGTAATCTGCGCGGCAGACGTGCGCGTGTGCTCGAGCGAGGCGACATTTTCCGTGCGCGCGGTGCGTATGGGAATCGTCGAGGACATGGGAAGCCTGCAACGTCTTCCTGCGATCGTCGGAGAGGGCGCGGCGCGCGAGCTCAGTCTCACGGGCGAGGATTTCGGCGCCGCGAAAGCTGCGGCACTTGGCCTCGTCAATCACGTCGATGACACGCCGGAAGCCGCGCTGCAGCACGCGGTCGCCATTGCGACGCGCATCGCGGCCAACCCGCCGCTCACCGTGCAGGGAGTCAAACGCGTCATGAACGAACGTGCGCACGCCGGCGTGCGTGAGAGTCTCCACTTCACCGCGCTCTGGAACGCGACGTTCATGCAATCGCGGGATTTTGCAGAAGCGATCAGCGCGTTCACCGAGAAGCGCGAACCGAAATTCGAGGGACGTTGAAATGACTACTTTCATGCCGCGCATGTTCGAGGGAAGGACCGCTCTCATTACGGGCGGCGGCTCGGGGATCGGTCAGCGCATCGCCGAGCGACTTGCGCAGCAGGGTGCGAGCGTCGCACTCGTAGGACGAACCCAGTCCAGGCTGGACGCCGCGGCTCAAGGGATCATCGCGGCCGGTGGAAAAGCCGCCGGTTTCGCCGCGGACGTTCGCGATTACGACGCGTTGGCGCGCGCGATCGGGGCGGCGCACGAGATGTTCGGCGCGCTCGGAATCGTACTCTGCGGTGCGGCGGGAAATTTTCCTGCGCTCGCGAGTGCGATGTCTGCCAACGCCTTCAAGTCGGTGATCGACATCGATCTGCTCGGGACGTTCAACACGTGCAGGGCGGCATTCGAGCATCTGGAGCGTCCGGGCGCGTCGATCGTAACCATATCCGCCCCGCAGGCCGTTCAGGCGATGGTGATGCAGTCGCACGTGTGCGCGGCCAAGGCCGGAGTCGACATGATCACCCGCACGCTCGCGCTCGAATGGGGCCCACTGGGTATTCGTGTGAATGGTGTGATACCCGGTGCTGTCGCTGATACCGAAGGCATGGATCGGCTGGCGCCGCCCGGGCCGGTGCGGGACGCGCTCGCCAAGCAGCTCCCGCTCCGCCGCGTTGCAACCAAGGACGACATCGCGGATTTGGTCGTGTTCCTGTGCAGCGACGCTGCGAAATACGTGACCGGCGCCATAATACCATGCGATGGCGGGATGACGACCGCAGGCATGGCGATCCAGACGCCGTCCACATCCGCGAGACCCGCCCAGGGCACCTCAGCCAACTGACGGCGGTCGCGGCATCGGACTTGAAGAGTAAGCATTCGACTCCAACCAGACTCCGATGCCTGAACAATCAGATTTCGATGACTCGATCAGACGCGAAGAGCGGGCTTCACTCCACGAAGAGCTGCTCGCGCGCCTGGATCAGAAAGGAGTTCAGGCCGCGGAAGGCGCTTCGGATGCCGATCTTGCCGATCTCCTCTCCGCGATCGACGAATTCGAGGCAGCGGTGGAAAGGGCGGGTGGCGATCTGATGGTTGATTCGCCTGATTCCTCCGAGCCCGAACGTCCCGAGTTCGTCCTGCCGCATCCGCACGACGACGAATCCGTCGCGACCTACACCCGGCGCGTCAAGAGCGCTACGACGCGCCTCGGACCGATGGCTGGATCCTGAGCCAGCCATTCGGTTGGCAGTTCGATCAACTCATTATCGAGCTGGGCCTGTTTCGGCGCCGCAGATAGTCGATCGAGAAGATCCCCGGGCCGGTTGCCGCGAGATAGAGAAAGGCGAAGCACAGCAGTACGGGCACCTCGCCGTGGTTCTCCACCGGCCAGAAGGCGCGAGGCGAATGCATGAGGAAGTAGACGACCGCCATCTCCCCCGACAGGATGAATGCTACCGGGCGCGTGAACAGCCCGGCGATAATGAGCAACCCGCCGATGAACTCGAGCGGGCCGGCTATACCGGGCAGCGTCAAGCCGATCGCCGCGGCGTGACCGCCAAACATTCCGAAGAGCTTCTGAGCTCCATGCTGCCACAGTACGGCACCGGCGAAGATCCTCAGGAGAACGTGCGCCCACCGGGCGGTGGGAGAAGCGGGCAGTTGCGCGTACAGGTCGGCCATTTCAGAAACTTTATGAGAGTGCATGAAGCGAGGCGTCGATCACGCCGCAATGAATCATGATCTACCAGAGCATGACTGCGATCAACGCCCACGAACCTCACTTCATACACACCAACCGTCTACTGAGTGCCCTTCCAGACGTTGTTGCTCCTGTCCAGGTCCTGAAAGCGGTTCTCAGGATCCAGCGTCACGGTTCTTACGGTCTTCCCCCGCAACGGAATCGTCATGGCAACGTGACGGGCGCCGGCGAACCAGACGGATGCCTTCTGAATCACCGTGTCGGACGTTCCGTTCGTGTAATCCACGCGCAGAACGATGGGCATGGCCATATCGCCCCGATCGTCTATCGTGACGATCTCGTTGGTTCCCCGTCTGGTCACGGACTCGATTGACTGATCCACCGTATATGTCGTGAAGAACCACTGATACCAGAACCAGTCGAGATTGCGGCCCAGCGATCTGTTCATCGACATGAAGAAGTCGTACGGCGAGGGATGCTTGAAGCGCCACTCCTTCGCGTAATCGACAAACGCGGCATGCGCCGCGGAGTCGCCAACTACTCCGCCAAGTGCGTAGAACGCGACTGGCGCCTTGACGTATGTCGTCATCGTCGCGTTCGGGCCCACGAAGTCGGTGGGCCACATCATCGGTGCTTCCAGCTCGGAGCCCGCGACGCGACGATACGACTCGGCGCCCGCGGCCATTACTTCCGGTTTGTGCTCGAAATCAGCCGTCGCGGCCGCGTCGATGTACTCGTTGAATCCCTCGTCCATCCAGCCGTAGCGCGTTTCATCCGAGCCGACTGTCATCGGGAACCATTCATGTCCAAACTCGTGCACCGTCACACCGAGCCCCGGGCCATTGAAGATGATCATCGGATACTCCATTCCCGTCTCCGGCCCGTCAGCGATCGTCCCCTGCGAAAACTCGTACGGAAATACGTAACGTGAATGATGCTCCAGCGCGAAGCGTCCGTACTGCGCCGTGTTGTTGGTAGCGTACGCGGTGTGCTGCGGCAGATACAGTACGTTTACGGGGATCGTGCCCTTGCCAGGTATGCTGGCGTGCGTCGCGTCGTACACGTAATCCCGCGATGTGGCAAACGCAAAGTCGTTGACGTGAGGCGCGCTGAAGTGCCATGTGAGCGTTGCGCCGGCCCCCGTCGCGCTCGCACCACGCTCCGTGGCGGTCACCACGTGAACCGTTGTGTCGACGCGCATCGCGAGCGCAAGACGGTCGCGCGTGCGCTGTGACAATACTTCCGCCGGGTTCTGCAGATCGCCTGTCGCACCCACCAGCCATCCGCCCGGAACCGTGATGTTCACATCGAAGCTGCCGAACTGGTTGTAGAACTCTCCGATTCCCATGTACTGATCGGTATCCCAGCCCCGCATGTCGTCGTACATCGCGACCTGTGGATACCACTGCGCAACCTGATACAGATAGTCACCGAAGCGGCCCATGCGCTCGCCGCGCGCGAGCGTGTCGACGCGCGGCACTGCGAAGTGCCACGTCGCCTCGATCGTAGCCGTCGCACCAGGCGCGATCGGTGCAGCCGGCGTGACCGCTGCAACGGTGCCATTCACCTTGTAGTGTGCATCGTCCGTCAACGAGACCGGTGTCCCATTGACAACCAGCTTCTCCATCACGACGCCATCGGTGATGTCGGTGACGTAGTCGTTGCGCTGCACGGTCGCCTTGAAATAGTTCTGGTACAAGCGCAACACGATTCTGTCCAGCGTGTTCGGCGTCGTGTTGTGCAATGTCACGGTCTCGGATCCGTGCAGCACTCCCGATGGCGCGTCGAGTGTCGCGTCGATGCGGTAGTCCACGGCCTGCTGCCAGTAATTCCGGCCGGGAGCGCCTGTCGAATCCCGGGTTCCCTGCGCGAAGGCTCGGCGAATCCCCGGTTGGAGCGGGATGTCGCGCCGCACAGCTCGTTCCGGCAGCGTGGGTTTTGCGGACTGCGTTGCGCGCTGCGCTCCGGCGGATGTCGCGGCAGCCAATATCAGCGCCGCGAGTGGTGCCGTGAAGTATCTGGTCATGGGCGTGGTTGTTGTGGAGCTACCTGCTGAATATACCGGCGATTCGGCGGTAGAAGCACCGCGTCACGATCACTTGCGCACTTTCACGAACGCGGTGTCGTTCGGCAGCGGTCCCGTGCCTGGTGCCCGGATGGAGAACATTCCGTTGGTAATGTCCATGCGCAACGTGGCATGCGCCAGTACGTCGGAGCCAAGTACACCATCCAGCGCAACGAATGTCTGCCGTCGCTCCTGCACGATCGGAACGTTGCGCAGATGGAGAATGTATTCACCATCGCCCACGGTAACGTTGCGCAGGATGGGCAGATCGGTGGCGTGTGTTGCGCCGAGTGCGTCGATGCGACCCTTCGCCGGTGACAATCCGGGGTCGGGCGTTATATCCATCCACGCGTCTGTGACTATCGTCGAGTCGGCGCCTGTGTCGAGGCCGAACAGCACGGGCTTGCCGTCTCGCGTAAGGAGACGCACCACTGGAAAACCAATCCAGATCAGCGAGCGGTGTCTGGGCGCGTGCGTGGCTGGACGCGCGAGCGACATCGTGCCCGCACCCATGTCGAGCACCACGCTCAATCTGCGCAGCACGTCGGACCCGATCACGCCATCGAGTTTCACGGTGACGAGGCGGCCGTATGCGAGTCGCTTGGCCAGTCGCAGCGCGGACGGATCGAGCAACGCGACTGGCAGGTTCCTTACAGTGATCCTGCCGATCCGAACGACGCTCGCTATCGCTGGACGCGCGTCGATGCGCCCCTGAGCAGCCGCAATTGCAAGCGTGTCAGTGGTCAATGGTACGACGCCGCACTCCGCTGCAACGTCGCTCGCAAGCAGCGACATCGTGGCGCCCGTGTCGACCCAGAAGTAGCGCTCGTGACCGTTGATGAAGACCTTGATGATGGGCGTGCCGACGCTGCTGCCGATTACTGGCAGAACATCGGGCACGACGGGCGCGTCGATGATGACGGGCGGTACGTCGCGCAACACACCGGCCCATGAATCGACCGCGGCTCGATCGACGATGTCGCCAACGGTGTCGCCGCCCGCTCGAATCTCCGGTGGCAGCGCAGCGAGATCCTGCCACTTGCCCTGCGCATTGAGCGAGACGGTGAGTCCGATCCGCGCCCGCCCGCGCACCAGCGGATCCGGATCGGCGAGCAGTGAGTGAAACAGAACCTCCGCGCCAACGACGTTGCCGTCGACCAGTGAGCTCAGTGCGTCGGTAAAGAATCGCTCCGACATCGTGCTCGCCTGCGCGCGCGCCGCGGCGACGTCGAGCTCACTCACGGAATTCCAGAACGTGGGACCGGGTGGGATCCCGTGCTGCGCCACTCGCATCCGCCTGACGCTGATCTCGGGCCCCGTGTCCGAGATGAGGTCGGACTGGCTCCGGTGCGCGCACCCGAACGACATCAAGAGGCAGCCACATAGCGCCCAACCGAAGCCGTCCAAACGCATGCCGAGATAATGCACGCGGGGACGTAACCGCGCCATCGCGTTCTGGTTTACGAATTGTGTACGAACGGATGGGGCGACCTGTCCTGGATTCGATCGCCCCTACAGGGGCCAGGCGCGGATATATCCGCGCCCTACTACAGCCCTAGATACGCCCTGACTCTCGGCTCGATCTTGTCCGGCGACCAGAACGGTGCCCAGACCAGGTTGATCTTCACATCCTCGACACCCGGCAGCGTGCGCAGTTGTCGTTCGGCGTCGCCCATGATTTCGGGGCCGGATGGGCAGCCAGGTGAGGTCAGCGTCATGTCCACCGATACGACCGCACCATCGACGCGGACTCCATAAACCAGGCCGAGATCCACGATGTTGAGCTGGAGATCCGGGTCTTTCACGCGCCGCAGTCCCAGCTTCACCTGGTCTTCACTCACGACGCCCCGGGTCGGCTCCGATGTCGCGCCAGCGTCTGCTGCTCGAGCGGGGGGTGTCGCTGCCTCAGCGTTTGTGCTTTGACTTGCTGCTGGTGTGCTTGGACTTGGAGCTGCTTGCGTGCTTTGACTTGGAACTTGTTGAGTGCTTGGACTTTGCTGGCTTCTTGGTGACGTGGCTGGAGCTGCGCTTGGCGGTGTGCCTGGCGCTCGAGCTTCGCTCGTGTTTTGCAGCGGATCTGCTGGTGCGGCTTCCATGTATTGAAGATAACGACTTCGCGTGGCGTGCCCGTCCGCCGCGCTTGGCTCTCACGCGTTCATGCCACCCGATCTCGCGGTCGGCGCGGAACGATGCGGGCATTACGAGTGTGCCGGATCCCATGTCGGTGACCGCCAGCGACGCCGCGTCGCTCAGATCGGACCGCACGTCGGCAATTACACGCACCGGGTGTGGCGAGCGTGACGCATACACCCTGTTGGTGAGCAGGATGACGAACATGTCGCGATCCGGATCGATCCAGAGTGACGTGCCCGTGAAACCGGTATGTCCGTACGAGCGTTCGGAAAGGTAGTTTCCGGATCCGAACGAGCCGGTTGGAGTGTCCCAGCCGAGTGCCCTGTGGCCTGCGGCGCGGGTGGTGAAGAGCTGGACGGTGGAGTCGGCGATGATGCGGACGCCGTTGTAAGTGCCGCCGTTCAGCATCATCTGGGCGAATATGGACAGGTCGGCCGCAGTGGAGAACAGTCCCGCGTGGCCCGCCACGCCGCCGAGCGCGTAGGCATTTTCGTCATTGACCTCGCCGCGCTCCCTGCGGCCTCCGCCGGAGGTCCCCGTCGGTGCGATGCGGGCGTCGAGCGAGTCCGCCGGCCGGAACTCCGTCTGGTACATGCCGAGCGGGTGGAAGACGTAATCGGCGAGGAATTCGTCGAGCGGCTGTTGCGACACTGCTTCGACGACCATGCCGAGCACGTCGGCGCCCAAGTCGGAGTATTCGTAGTACTGTCCCGGATGCGCGATGAGGGGCGTCGAGAGGACCAGCTTTCTCGCCTCGACCGGATCGTGGGTGAGCTTGAAGATCTCGCGTCCGGCCGGCAGTCCAGACCGGTGGGTCAATAATTGTCTAATTGTTACTAAATCCTTCTCGCCGCCGGTAAATTCGGGGAGGTAGCGCGAGACGGGGGCATCGAGCGAGATCCGGCCCTGGTCGAACAGGACCATTATTGCGGTGGTCGTTCCGATCACCTTGGTAAGGGAGGCCAGATCATATATGGTGGAAGTCGGGCTTACTTCTGGACTAGATTCGTCCCAGGCGAGTCGGCCGAAGCCGCGCTGGAGGACGGCCTTGCCCTTTCGCCCGACGATTACGGCTGCACCGGGGTATCCACCTGCTTCGATCCCTCGTTCGACTACGCGGTCAATGGCTTCGAGCCGTTCGGCGGACATGCCGACCGAGGCTGGGGAGGCTACTGGCAGGCCAACGCCACCGGCCGGATCCGGGGCGGGCGGGATGGGGGCGATAGAGCCGGATCCTCCGGCGAGGGCAAAAAGAAGAGCAGCAGCCAGCATCAGAAAGACCTACAGCATGAAGACCGACGAGTGAGAACCGAACGCGGGGAAGCCCAATTTGTCATATTTGACGATTCCGGCAACCCTTGAGATACAACCTGAGTCAAATACAAGCACACACTGGATGACGACGCACCAGACAATCGTGCAGCGGGCGGTGGAGGGAGATGAAAGAGCCCTCCGTCAGCTCTGGATGGAGAACGCCCCGCACATAGATGCCGTGGTGCTGCGACTTTGCGGCGACCGCGATCTGGCAGCCGATGTCGCCCAGGAAGTGTGGATTCAGATTTTCCGTGCGCTTCCAAGCTATCGTGGTGATTCGCAGTTCGGAACGTGGGCGCACAGAATAGCCGTAAATCGCACGCTCAACGCACTACGCAAGGTACGGCGTATCGCAAAGGTGGAGATCGATGTCGAGGATGATACCGCAACAGCTCCGGATAATCCGGAATCCGAAACCGAGAGGGGGATCGTGGCCGAGTCGATAGACCAGGCCGTGCGCCAGCTCTCGCCGGGTGCGAGAACGGTATTTCTTCTGCATGACGTGGAAGGGTACACGCACGAGGAGATTGCCCGCGAGCTGGGCATCACCACGGGCGGCTCGAAGTCTCAGTTGTTCAAGGCACGCGCGAAGCTACGCCGGCTACTCGCGCATTTAGCTGAAGGATTCTCCGCTGGCGTTGGTCAAGAGCATGGCACTCCCATCTAAGGAACTTTCGGAACAGGCGCTCGACGCGCTCATAACGCGCGAGCAGACGCGCGTCGTGGCGCCGTTGACGGAGTGGCGCTCTCTGTCCATGTCCTTGCGACAGGAAGGGTTGATCCATGACGACTCGACTGCGCGCAAGTCGGCGCAGCGCGAGTACGTTGCAGAGCCGGTCGTACCGGGATCCGGCTGGTTTCGCACCACTGCACGGTGGACGATGCGGCTTGCCGCCAGCGCCGCGCTCGTCGGCGTCGGTGTCGTCGCAGGCCGCGGAATGACGTTCGGGCAGGATTTCATAACCCAGATGCAGCTGGCCATATCCGACAGCACGGGTAGCCACGGCACGTCGGTCCGCATTGGAGGCAAGGAATTCTCTTCCAAGGCCGATGCTCGCCGGACACTTCTGCGTGCGCAGACGGACTATCAGCGCGCCGCTGCCTTCCTCGCCGCGACAGATACGGAACCGCGAATCACCGCCGAGCCGGATCTGTATCGCGATCGACTCGCTGGACTCGACGAGATGACGGCCGCATCGCTCGCCGCCATCAAGGATGCGCCGCGTGATCCGTTGCTCAACCAGTATTACCTGTCGGCGTCGGCTGCGCGCGAAGCGACGCTGCAGCAACTGGGCAACGCGCTGCCTGTCGGCTCAACAATGACGAGTTTCTAGATGCGCCGCGCCTTGGTAGCTGCCGCAGTGACGGCCATGATTACGGTATCGACCGTCGCGTCTGCGCAGAAAGTATCGCAGAAAGCGCCGCAGAAAGCATCACAGAAGTCGCCGTCGAACGACGCGGCACCGTCGGGTTGGGTCGGGCTGTCGGTGATTCAGAAGGCCAGCGGTGACGAGGATTCCGCCGTCAAGGTCGGATACCCGGTTGTTGCGTCGGTGGAGCCGGGCTCGCCGGCGCAGGCTGCGGGTCTCGTCGCCGGCGACACGATTCTCGCCTACAACGACGTCGACGCAAGCTCGGACCCGGTCGCAATGCGCCCGTTTCTCGTCGCGGGCCGCGAGCTAGTGGTCAAGGTTCGGCGCAATGGAGTTCGCAGACTCACGCTGACGGTCGCGAAGCGTTCGGCGCGCAACGTGTATCGAGAGGGCATTACGGTCAGCTCGACCAGTGGTGCAGCGCTGCCGCTCATGTACGGCGTTCCGTCGGGGCCGATAGCGATCGCCGCGCCGCTCGCCTCCGATCGCGAGGCCACACCGTTCGCCGGTGCGTATCTGGCCCGGCTGAACGCGGGGCTCGCCCACGCTCTCAACGTTCGCAATTTCGGCGTGCTGGTCGTGGACGTGAGCAATGGATCCGATGCGGCAAAGGCGGGGCTGCAATCCGGCGACGTAATCACGCGCGCCGATTCCATCGCGGTCGAGAGTCCGCTCGGAATAATGACCGCGTTGCGTCTCGCATCCGACAGCAGCGTGACGCTCGACGTCACCCGTCGCGGCAGGACTCAGAAGATCACGATTCACTGGTAGCGGCCGACGTCGTTGTACGACGTCAGCATGATGTTGCACCTGCCGCTACAGCTTCCGGCCTTCCGGCAGCAGTGAATGATGAATCGCGATCGCTGCAACTGCACCGATTCCCGCGGCGGCAATCGCGAGTTGCGGACCGTGAATTATGTCACCGGCCGCGTACACGTTTCGAACTGACGTGTGGAAGTGCAGATCGGTGACGACGCGTCCGATCTCGTCACGCTCGCATCCCAGTTGATTGCCCATGTCGTCGGACGGCTCCTGCCCGATTGAGAAGAATATCTGATCGCAATCGAGTGACATTCCGCCGCTGAGCTCTATCGCGCGCGCCTCGCCTTCGGACGACCGCACGCGCTCGATCGGCGCTTCGATTATCGGAATGTTGAGCGCGTCGAGCTTCTTCATTATCTCAGCGCTCATGTCTGCTGGCTCGCCATTGGTGCATATCACGATCTCGCGTGTCCACGTGGTGAGCGCGAGCGCGAGTCCCGCAGCCTTGCGCCCGCTCGCTATGACGACTGTCTTCCTGTTCAGTGCCTCGTAACCGTCACAGTCGGGGCATACGTGCGCGGTATCGCCGTAACATCTGTCGAGTCCGGGTATGTCGGGCCACACGTCGCGCACGCCGATTGCAAGCAGCAGTCGCGCGGCGGTCAGCGTTCCACCCGACTCGAGCGTCACGCTGAACAGCTCGTCGTCCACGCGATCGACGCGCGATGCCGTCGCATCGAGCAGAGTCACTCCGAATTGCCGGCACTCGTCACGACCTCGCCCGCGCAACTCGCTCGGCGTGATTCCCTCGGAGCCGAGGTAGCCGTGTATTCCGCGAGTTTCCCAGTTGCGCGGATCTCCCGCGTCGATGACGATCACGCGGTGCAGATAACGAGCGAGCCAGAGAGCGGCGCTCAGGCCCGCGGGACCGCCGCCTATTATGGCGACGTCAAATGTATCGGAATAAGCAGAGTCGGGCATCGAAGTGATCGTCGTGAGCGTGTGAAGATTTACAGGCGCAAGTCGGATGCCCGACGATCGCCGCGCTACCTTCGCGGCCTCCCTTAGCGCACCAATGGTGCTAGACTGTAGGCATGAAACGGCCGCTCATCGACCACATAACGACTCCTCTGAGCCGCATGATGCAGGCGGGTCCAGCGGGCGGGCTGGTTCTGCTTGTTTGTGCGGCAATCGCGCTCGTATGGGCGAATTCCCCTTGGGCGCATGGTTACCACGCGCTCTGGGAGACGCAGATATCCATCGGCGTCGCCGCGACGCATGCCACTCTCACACTCCACGAGGTAGTGAACGATGGCCTAATGGCCGTCTTCTTCTTTCTCGTGGGGCTCGAGATCAAGCGCGAAATTCTCGTTGGCGAGCTGGCATCGGTGCGGCAGGCTGCACTTCCGGTGGCAGCAGCACTCGGCGGCATGATCGTTCCCGCGATGCTGTTCGTCGCGTTCAACGTATCGACGCACGCCACGCGTGGCTGGGGAATTCCGATGGCGACCGATATCGCCTTCGCACTCGGCGTGCTCGCGCTCCTGGGCGACAGGATTCCATCCTCGCTCCGCGTGTTTCTCTCAGCGCTCGCGATCGCCGATGATCTCGGCGCGGTGCTCGTCATCGCGCTGTTCTACACGGCGACGATATCGTGGGGCGCGCTCGTCGCGGCGGCTGCACTTTTGCTGCTGTCGATAATCGCCAATGCGGTTGGAATTCGCGCGACGTGGGCGTACGCGTTGATCGGGCTCGCGCTCTGGATAGCTGTACTGCTTTCGGGCGTGCACGCGACGGTAGCGGGAGTTCTGCTCGCATTCACGATTCCCACGCGAACCCGTATCGACGAGAGCGCGTTCCTCGCGGGTGCTCGCGATGCGCTTGCGGACTTCCACGATGCGCACAAGCCGGAAGCCACGGTACTATCGAGCCGCGCGCATCAGGTTGCACTCGAACAACTCAATACGCTGGCCGACCACGCGCAGGCGCCACTCGTGCGACTGGAACATGGATTGAGCGGAATCGTCAATTTTGGAATCATGCCAGTGTTCGCGCTCGCGAACGCAGGCGTGTCCTTGAGTGGCAGCGGCCATCTCATTACGAGCCCGGTGGCAGTTGGAGTGCTCGCCGGCCTCTTCATTGGCAAGCCGATCGGAATCTCGCTCGCGACCTGGCTGTCGGTGCGTAGCGGGATCGCATCGATCCCCGCAGACGTCACACGTCGCATGTTGTTCGGCGTCGCGCTGCTCGGCGGAATCGGCTTCACGATGTCGCTGTTCATCGCCGGACTCGCGTTCGGCGGATCGGAAGAGCTGCTCACAGCGGCGAAGCTCGGGATTTTTACCGCGTCGTTGCTGGCTGGTTTTGCTGGATGGATGGTGCTCCGGCGGGCTGGGTCGGGTGCGTCCGATCTCGATGTTATGTGAATGGTAAGGGTGCTTGGGCGGAATCGGTCTGGCACTTCCGATCTCGATGCTATGTGAGTGGTAAGGGTTCTTGGGCGGAATCGGTCGGGCACTTCCGATCTCGATGCTATTTGAATGGTAAGGCGCGGATATATCCGCGCCTTACCTTCGCGTGCCATCATTGGTGAGGGCGACCGTCGTTACCACTTCAATGCGGTAAAGCTCTTACAGATGTACGCGATAATCCAACCCAGGCGCCTGCTGAGCGATCACGGTATGTGGCGCGCCAACCGAAAGAATGGCGATACTCATCCCGCTGGCAGCATACTGCGCAATGCGTCGGATCGACAACACGGTGTGATCTCCTTGGGTTGCAGATGGTTTCAGCGTGCCTTGGCTCTGTTCGAACGGGTGGGTCTTTCGGTGAACGGCAACTATAATATCTTCGATAATATCTTCGATCGATTGACTGCAGCGTGCGGACAGCAGGCGTTTATGAACGAACTCACCCGCTTATCCACGGAAGTATCGACGTCGGGAACA